>JASLBX010000424.1 GCA_030146385.1 Jiangellaceae bacterium
TTTCGCTCCGAGCAGGCCGTGTTCCATGGCGAACAGTGCGGCCGCGGCGCGCGTCGAGGCACCGATCCGGGTGTAGACGTCCTGGACGTGGTGCTCAGCCGTGCGGGGAGAGATCACGAGCCGCTCGGCGATATCGCGGTTCGACAGCCCGCTGGCCAGCAGCCCCAGCACCTCGACCTGACGGCTGGTCAGCCCGGCCGGCTTGGGCCGCCGCGCCTGCCGCTGGTGTCCTGCCGCCACGAGCACGGCTTCCACAGCGTCCCCATCGAGACACCCGTGCCGTGCCTCGTCCCGTAGCCGCCGAGCGGCGTCCTCGGGGGAATCCGCGCCGTCGAGCGTGGTCAGGCAGCGATAGGCGTCGGTGGCGGCGAGTACACGCGAGGCCATGGACATCCGGTCGCCGCCTATACCGCGGTGGTAACCGCTACCGTCGCAGCGCTCATGGTGCTGGCCGGCAAGCGTGGCGATCCCGGCCAGCTGCGGGACGCGGGCCAGAATGCGCTCGCTGTGGTACGGGTGCAGGTTCGCCTGATCGCGCTCGGTGGCACTGAGGGGATCGGCCTTGTCCCAGATCCGGCTGGACACCGCCACTCGGCCGATGTCATGGACGTGTCCGGCCACGCGGACAGTGTGAACGTCACGAGCCAGCCCGAGACCGGCCGTCGCGGCGGCAGCGAGCTCCGCGACGGCAGACGAGTGCGCATGCAGCCTGGGACTCTTCAGATCGACCAAGTCGCCGAACGTGCGGGCGACCGACTCGAGATCCTCCGCATCGACGAAGCGCACCGGATCAGGCTCGCAATCCAGCGCCGCCTCGTAGGCGTCAACCGCCTCGACACCATCGAGCAGTTCGTCGGCCCGAGACACGAACAGGTCGGCCAGCGACGGATCCAGGTACGTCCCCGACCGCCGCCGCACCTCCTCCACAGCGGCGTGCGGACCGGCATGGAGAAGGAACAGGACGGCGATGGACGCGACATGCACCAGCCGAGTCGCAAGCGGTATCTCCTCGCCGGCACGGCGCGGGTATCCCTTGCCGTTCCACATGCAGAGCGTGTGGACGAGCCCGTGCCGCACGGCTTCTGGTAGGCCTAGCCGACGGGACGCTTCGCGGGCCACATCGCACGTAGCGACCGGCCCGACGGCGTCGAACGCACGCATCGACCGCACGGTGGTGGCAAGCGTCCTGGCTCGCGAGCGGCCCGTCGCAGCCGCCAGTCCGGGAACCCACACCCGAAACAGATCGCGTGGGTCACTGACGTCCATCAGGAACGCCAGCCGGCCCGTCGCGATGTCGTCGCCCCAGACCGCGGCCGATTCGTGCGAAGGGCCCGTGCACCCGATGTGCTCAAGCAGGGAGATGTACACGACATCGCGGATTTCGTCGTCATCGCAGCCGGCCACCCGAGCCAGCCGGGTGGCGACCACACACCGGCGGAGCGACTCGTCGCTCAACGCCCCGACTCCCATGTCGGTGACGGCGGCGAGCCCCCCAAGCAGTCCCAATAGGCGGAACATGCTCCACAGTGGCACCTCCAGGGCCATGTCCGCCAGCCTTTTGCCGCCGGCACCTTGGTGCGCGTCCGTACGTCAGGAGCCGTATGTATGGTCGCGGGTATGTCGGCGACGGACGTACCTAGCCCACTTGCCCCGGCCGGTGAGGACTGGCAGCGAGGACTCGCCATCATGGCGCACCCGGACGATCTGGAGTTCGGTGCCGCAGCGGCGATCGCCCGGTGGACCGGCCAGGGCAAGCAGATCGCGTACTGCCTGGTGACCAGCGGCGAGGCGGGCATCGACGGGATGCCGCCCGACGAGGCCCGGCCGGTGCGCGAGCGGGAGCAGCGCGACTCGGCCGCCATAGTTGGAGTCGATGAGCTCGAGTTCCTCGGACTTCCTGACGGCGTGCTCGAATACGGCATCCCGCTACGCCGGGAGCTGGCTCGGATTATCCGCCGCCACCGCCCCGAGATCGTGATCACCGGCAACTTCCGCGACACGTGGGACGGTGCGGTGTTGCTCAACCACGCCGACCACATCGCGACCGGCCGGGCGGTGCTCGATGCGGTTCGCGACGCCGCGAACCGCTGGGTCTTCAACGAGCAACTCGGCGAGGGGCTCGAGCCGTGGGGTGGAGTCGAGGAGATCTGGGTCGCCAACTCGCCCGATGCCCGACACGGTGTGGACGTGACCGACACGTTCCACAAGGGCGTCGACTCGCTCAAGGCGCACGACGCGTACCTGCGTGGCCTCGGCTCGGACGCACTCGACCCAGAGGAATTCCTCGCCGGCTTCTCTCGCGAGGTCGGCACCCGCCTCGGCTGCCGCTACGGCGTCGCGTTCGAGGTCATCCCGCTCCAGTTCTTCTGAGGCCGGGACGAGGATCTGGCCAGGCCGTTCGGCCACCGTAGAGTCGGACCGTGGCTACCGAACTCCACCCGAATGTCCAGCGCGTCGCCGACATCCTTGCCAAACACGGCGCCGCCGGGCAGGTCGTCGTCCTCACCGAAGCGGCGCCGACGGCAGCGTCCGCCGCGGCACAGCTCGGCTGCGAGGTGGGCGCGATCGCCAACTCGCTCATCTTCGACGCCGCTGGCGAGCCCCTACTGGTTCTGACCAGCGGCGCGCACCGGGCCGATCCGGCACGGCTCGCGGCCGCCGCGGGCGCGTCCGCCGTTCGCCGGGCAACGCCCGAGTTCGTTCGTGTGCACACCGGCCAGCCGATCGGCGGCGTCGCACCCGTCGGGCATCCGGAGCCGGTTAAGACGCTCATTGACACCTGGCTGGCCAAGCATGAGCAGGTCTGGGCCGCAGCCGGTCACCCGCACACGGTGTTCCCGACGACGTACGACGAGCTGATCGCCCTCACCGGTGCGACGCCTGTCGAGGTCTCGGATTAAGCATCACTCAACGACTCAGCGACAGGTGGGGCGGAGCTGGCTGCCTGGGTGAATGCTCGGTTCGACGCGTCAGAATGAGCGCATGACGGATGGGAAGAACTCGCGGAAGGTACGGCAGCTCCGGCTGGTCGTCGAGACCGAGGATTATGACGAGGCACTGACCTTCTTCCGGGACGTCCTCGGTATGCCGGAGGAGCTAGCAGTCTCCGGGGGCGAAGGGGCACAGGTCACGATTCTTGATGCGGGACGGGCGACGCTGGAGCTGGCGAACCCAGCACAGAAGCGGATGATCGACGAGGTGGAAGTCGGCCGGCAAGTGGCGCCCAAGATGCGTGTCGCGTTCGAGGTCGACGACGCCGAGTCCGTCACCGACGATCTGGTATCTGCGGGCGCGATCCCCGTGGCGCCGCCGACCGAGACGCCATGGCGGTCGCTCAACGCACGCCTGGACGCGCCGGGCGGGCTGCACATCACCATCTTCCAGGAACTGGAGCCCAAGCCCTAGCTCGCATCAAGATCAAGTGGTCACGACACGCCCGAACCAGCCCGATGCCGCCGGCGTGTCGCTACCACCTGATCTTGCATTGGCTAAGCCGAGCGGGAACGTTCGAGCCAGCGCTGGTAACCGTCCTCCAGCTCTGGCGACCGTGCCGGAGCGATGGTGGCGTCGGTTGATCGGTCGACTATCAGCTCCGCACCGACGCACCGCGCAGCCAGCATCGCCGCACCCACCGCCGAGGCGCTGCGCAGCCCGATGCGCTGCACCGGCCGGCCAAGGACGTCCGCTGCCAGTTGGACGAGCAGCTCACTGCGCCAGCCTCCTCCCGACAGCGTGATCTCGGACTCCGTGGCCGTACCCAGGCCGAGCAGCTCGACGCCTCGACGGATGGCGAACATGACGCCCTCGACAGCCGCACGCGCGAGGTCGTCCTGCGTCGCGTCGATGCCCACGCCGAGCCAGCCGCCCAGGCTGACCGGCGACGCGACACCGCCGCGCTCACCCGCGAAGAAGGGCAGAAATGACACGGCACCGGCACGGCCTCTGGCTGCGGCGGCTATCAGTCCGTTCCAGGTCAGGCCCAGCAGGCGGGCAGCGTGCTCCAAAGCGAGCCCGCCGTTCTGAAGCGCTGCCATCGCGTACCAGCCGTCGGCAGCGTCGGCGTAGAGGTGGGTCGAGTGGTGGGAGTCCGGAGACGTGGCAGACCGCCGCCGGACGATCACTTGGGCCCCGGTGCCGAGATTGATGTGCTTTCCGGTGGCACCGACCGCGAGCAGGGCGGCTGGCGTGTCACCTGCCCCGGCCGCCACGGCAACGTCCGATGCGCTACCGGAAACGGTTCGCGACAGCCAGTCCGTCCGCCCGACCTCTGCGTAGCTCGGCAGGACTGAGGGCAACAACCTGGTCGGCACGCCGACGGCCGTTGCCACGTCCTCCGCCCACCCGTCTGCCGGGACGTCCCACAACAAGGTGGCCGACGCGTCACTGCGGTCCGTCGACGGCCTGTGTGAGGCAGGGTCGCTGGTCAGTGCGTGGCGCACGACGTCCTTGGCGCCCAGCACTAGACCGGCCCGGTCGACGAGACCCGGACGCTCATCTGCCAGCCACGCCAACATCGGGCCGGTCATACCCGGAACCACCGGGTTGGCCAGCCGGGCCAGCCGGTCGTCCGGGAGCCCGCGCCAGCGGTCCAGCATGGCGGCGGCGCGCCGGTCCGGCCACAGGATCGCCGGTGCCAACGGCTGTCCCGACTCGTCGCACAACACCGCACCGTGCATCTGGCCAGCGACACCGACGCCGGCAACCTGTGCGCTCGACAGGTCACGGCCCAGGTGACGAACGGCGCTGGCGGCCGCTGCGATCCACGTCCTGGGATCCATCTCGACGTGACCGGGCGCGGGCGTAGAGACCGCGTACGCCACTTCGGCGGTCGCGAGGAGCCGGCCGTCCTCTCCGAGGAGGACCGCCTTCAGGCCGCTGGTGCCGACATCGAGTCCGAGGTAAGCGCGTACCACGGGTTACCCCTGCCGCTCCACCCACCGGGCGGGATGGTCGATCACGCCGCGCAGCACGGCGAGTGCTCCGCCGGTCAGCGCGGCGTGGTCCGCGACCGGTGCGGCGCTCACTGTCACGGGCGCCCACGGGGCGGCGAGCACGCGGTCCTGCAACTCCGCCTCGATGGCGTGCCCGAGCAGGTCCGCGATGCCGGCGAAGCTGCCGCCGAGCAGAACCTGGTCGATGTCGAGCAGATTGACGGCGTCGGCAATGGCCTGGCCGAGCGCCGCGCCAGCCGCCTGGAGAGCGGCCCGCGCCGGACCGTCGGCACTGGCCAGCCGGTCGACGAGCAGCTCGTCCGGCGCATCCACGTCCAGCCCGACCGCGCTGACAAGCGCCTCCTTTCCGGCGTACCGCTCGAGACAGCCAGTCGAGCCGCACCGGCATCGCGGGCCAGCCGGGTCGATCGTCAGGTGGCCGATCTCGCCGCTCCAGCCGTGCTGCCCGTGAAAGATCTCGTCCTCGACGACGATGGCCGCACCCACACCGACGTCTCCCGAGACATACAGGAACGTCCGCCCAGTCCGCGTCCCGGCGGGCACGCCCCACACCTGAGCAAGGGCGGCCAGCTTGGCCTCATTGGCGACGTCCACCGGAAGGCCGTCCGGCAGGTCCAGGATCGGCAACGGTTCGATGCCGGACCAGCCCAGGTTGGGCGCCACCCGAAGGGTCGACGTACGCACTTCCACCAGCCCCGGGAGCGCCAGCCGGGCTCCAGCGACGCGCATCCCGGCCGCCTCGACCTGACCGATGAGCCGGCGAGCGAGCTGGCCCAGCCGGCGAAGGGTGGCCGAAGGCTCACTACCGTGCAGATCGTCCCGGACGACAAGCTCATCGACGACTGAGCCGGTCAGGTCCACCGCGCGGCCGCCGAGATAGTCGACGTTGACCTCCAGCCCGAGGCCGACGACGGTGCGCGCCGCCGGGACGAGCGGCACCGCTGGACGGCCCCGGCCGACGGGCGTCGCGCGAGGTAGTTCGGCCACGATGCAGGCCGCCAGCAGGTGATCGACCAGCGTCGACACGGTCGCACGCGTCATGCCGGTCAGCGCGGCGACGTCGGCTCGCGACAGCGGCTCGCCCGCGTCGACGATCGCCCGGGCCACGGTGGCAAGGTTCCGCTCCCGTAGCAAGGCCTGCCGGGCAGGGGTCATCGTGCTCACGCCCTTGACCCTAGCCGCCCGGCAGGAATAAGTTCATCGGGAGTACAAAACGTGTACCGCGAGGAGGCCCCAGTGTCCGATAGGCAGATTCCTTTCTCGTTCGGGTTGTGGACGGTCGGATGGCAGGCCCTCGATCCGTTCGGCAGCGCAACCCGGCCACCGCTGGATCCCGCCTACTCCGTGCACAAGCTGGCTGAGCTCGGCGCTTGGGGATTCACATTCCATGACGACGACGTCGTGCCCTTCGGAGCCGACGACGATGTGCGAGCCAAGGCACTCGGAGCCGTCCGCAAGGCCGCCGAGGAGACCGGCCTGGTGATCGAGATGATCACAACCAACCTGTTCAGCCATCCCGTGTTCAAGGACGGCGCGCTTACGTCCAACGACCGCTCGATCCGCCGCTTCGCGCTGCGCAAGGTGCTGCGCAACGTGGACCTCGCCGCCGAGCTCGGCGCGCAGACGTACGTCCTGTGGGGCGGTCGTGAGGGCGCGG
>JASLBX010000441.1 GCA_030146385.1 Jiangellaceae bacterium
GGCCTCGGCCCACGATCAGTTCGTCACCTCGATCGCCGGTGGCCAGGTGCCCGACGTGGCGGAGATGGGCACGACCTGGACCCCAGAGTTCGGTGCCCAGGGCGCCTTCGCGCCGGCCGAGCCCGCCGGCGACGTCGAGTACGTCGAGGCGCTGGTCGAGTCCGGCTCGGTCGACGGGACGAACTACGGCTACCCGTGGTACGCCGGGGCCCGGGCGCTGATCTACCGCACCGACGTCCTCGAGCAGGCAGGGGTGGAGCCCCCGGCGACCTGGGACGACGTGCTCACCGTGGGCGACGCGATCGAGGCCTCCGGCCAGGACGTCGCACCGATCCACGTGGCCGGCGACTACGTGCACATGCTGGTCCCGCTGATCTGGGGTGCGGGCGGCGAGGTCGCGACCCAGGACGGCGACATCTGGGAGGCGACCTTCGACACCGAGGCCGGCGTCGAGGCGTTCACCTTCTTCAAGTCCCTGTGGGACAAGGGCTGGTCGCCGGAGGGCGCCGTGCAGTGGAACTCGGTCGACGTTCGCGACGACTTCGCCAACGAGGGCGCCGCGATGATGATCGGCGGTGGCTGGGACCTGCGCGCCATTCTGGGCGCCAACCCGGACCTGGAAGGCAGGGTCGGCGCCGCGCTGATGCCGGCCGGCCCGGAGGGCAACCAGGACGTGTTCGCGGGTGGCAGCAACCTGGTGGTGTTCCAGGAGTCGCAGCAGCAGGAGCTGGCCAAGGCGTTCGCCGAGTTCATGATCGAGCCGGAGAACGCCATGGCCTTCGCGGACCAGATCGGCTTCCTGCCCGGCACCGTCGGTGGCGTTGAGGAGACGGTCGGCGGGGACGAGCTGTTCGGCGTGTTCGGTGAGCAGTTCGTGGACCACTCGCGGGCCTACCCGGTCGCCGGCTGGTGGGGCCAGGTCGAGGGCAACGCGACCATCCCCAACGAGCTGCAGCGGCTGATGCTGGGTGAGGTGACGGTCGAGGAGGCCGCCGCCAACATCGACGCGGGCATCGCCGACGCAATCGGCTAGGTGTATGAGCTCCGCTCCTTCGGACCGGCGGCAAGGCACTGCCCTTGCCGCCGGTCCGCCGCCCACCACCCCGGCGCCGCCAGAGCCGGAGCGATCTTTCCGGCAGCTGTTCGACAACAGGCTGTTGCCGATCCTGTTGGTCGCGCCGGCGATCCTGGTCATCGGCGGGCTGATCGGGTACCCGGTCATACGTACGGCGTGGCTGTCGTTCACCAACGCTGACCTCGGGTCCCTCATGACCGGCGAAATGTCGTTCGTCGGGCTGGACAACTACGTCGACGCGCTGAGCGACCCGACGCTGCGCCGGGCCACGATCGCGACCGTGCTGTTCGGCCTGGCCTGCGTGGCCGGCACCATGCTCGTCGGCATCGCCGTCGCGCTCCTGCTCAACCGGGCCTTCAAAGGCCGGACGGTGCTCGGCGTCCTGGTGCTGCTGCCGTGGGCCATCCCGAACGTCGCGGCCTCTCTGGTCTGGAGGTGGATCTTCAACGACCAGTACGGCATCCTCAACTGGGCGCTGAGCTCGCTCGGACTGTCGTCGTTCGACGGGTACGCCTGGTTCAACAACTGGTTCACCGCGTTCGTCGTCATCGGTGTCGTAGTGATCTGGCAATCGTTCCCGCTGGTGTCACTCGTCCTTCTGGCTGGCCTCCAGACCATCCCGAACGACGTCATGGAAGCGGCCAGGATCGACGGGACGACCGCGTGGCAGCGCACGCGGCTGGTCGTGCTTCCGATGCTCAAGCCGCTCCTGCTCGTCCTGATCGTCATCTCCACGATCTGGGACTTCAAGATCTTCGACCAGATATACATCCTGTCCGAAGGCGGCCCGGCCCGGCGCACCGAGGTGCTCGCGTTCACCGCATACCGCGAGGCGTTCACGCAGAGTGACTTCGGCCTTGGCTCGGCACTCGCCATGATCCTCTTCGTGATATTGATCATCGTGACGATCGTGTACATCCGGCTGATCCGGGACGAGGCGCAGACCCGATGACGGCGCTGTCTGCTCCGCGCGGCCTCATGACCGCCGCCCAGGCCCGCCGCCGGCGCCGGCTGACGTCCGTCCTGACCTATCTGGCCGCGATTCTCGTCGGTCTGTTCGCGGTGTTCCCGCTGTTGTGGATGGTGCTCACCTCGGTGAAGCCCAATTCCGAGATCATCACGCCGGAGCCGGTGTGGTGGCCGTCGTCGCTCGAGTTCGACCGCTACCCGAACGTGCTGGAGGCGGGGTTCACCACCTACCTGCGCAACTCGCTGCTGGTGGCGGCCGGCACGACCGTGCTCGGCCTGGTTGTGGCAACGTTCGCGGGTTACGCGCTCGCGCGGTTCAGGCTGCCGCTGCGCCGGTACCTCGTGCTGTTGATCCTGGCGACGCAGTTGTTCCCGCTGGTCGTCTTGTTGATTCCGCTGTTCATCGTGATGCGCAACCTCGGTCTGCTCGGCAGCCTATGGGGGCTGGTGATCGCGTACCTGGCGTTCATCACGCCGCTGACCATCTGGATCCTGCGCGGATTCTTCCTGTCCATCCCGACCGATCTCGAGGAAGCCGCACAGATCGACGGCTGCACCAGGTTCGAAGCCATGTGGCGGGTGATCCTGCCGCTTGCCGGTCCCGGCATCGCTGCGTCCGCGATCTTCGCCTGGATCGCGGCGTGGAACGAGTTTCTCATGGCGCTGACGTTCATCCGTGGGGACGAACTGCGCACGCTGCCGGTCGGGCTGGCCCAGTTCGCCGGTCTGGAGCAGACCGACCACGGCGCGATCATGGCGGCGAGCACGATGTTCACAGTGCCGGTCGTGATCTTCTTTCTGTTCGTGCACAAGAAGCTGACGACCGGCATGGTCGCCGGCGCGGTCAAGGGGTGAGTTCGTCATAGCGATAGGAACGAGCTATTTCGGCAACCGGATTCTGCGGCACGTCGCGGCCGATATGGAAGGGCTCGCCGAGCAGGGGTTCACCGGCGTCC
>JASLBX010000470.1 GCA_030146385.1 Jiangellaceae bacterium
TCGACTGGACGCTGCTCGCCGGCCGGACGGACTTTGTCGGCCTGGGCAACTACACGCGGCTGTTCGGGGACGCGCTGTTCTGGAACGCCCTCGGCAACACGTTCGCAATGTTCGTCATGGCGACCATTCCGCAGCTGTTGCTGGCGCTGATGATCGCCAACCTGCTGACCCGCACGCTGCGCGCTCCGACGTTCTTTCGGATGGGGATGCTCGCCCCGTACACGACGTCGCTCGTGGCGGTCGGCATCGTCTTCGGATTCATCTTCGCCGAGCGGTACGGTCTGGCCCGTTACCTGCTCGACCTGCTAGGGGTCGGAGCGTTCGAATGGCGGAACTCGCGTCTGCCGTCCTGGGCGGCCATCTCGGTGATGGTCGACTGGCGGTGGACCGGATACAACGCGCTGATCTATCTGGCCGCGATGCAGGCAATCCCGCGGCAGGTCTACGAAGCTGCGGTAATCGACGGCGCGGGTCGGTGGCGCCAGTTCTGGAGCATCACCGTTCCGTTGATCAGGCCCACGATCCTGTTCACGGTGATCTTGTCGACGATCGGCGGCATGCAACTGTTCACCGAGCCGCTCGTCTTCAACTACGGGCGTATCCAGGGCGGCATCGGCCGGGAGTCGCAGACGGTGGCGATGTACGTCTACGAGCGCACCTTTAGCGGGACGTTCAGCGTCGGATACGGCGCGGCGATCTCGTGGATCTTGTTCATCATCATCATTCTCGTCGCGCTCGCGAACCTCTATCTCGTCCGCCGATCCATCCGGAGCGTAGACCAGTGACTACAGCACAGTCGAGCGTGGAGACGCATATCGCTCAGCCGCTCCGTCGTGGCCGGCGTCCGCGCCCGCGCCGCGGTGTTGGCAGTCGGCTTTGGGAGGCCAGCCCGCTGACCTACCTGGCCCTCGTCATCGCGTGCGTGCTATCGCTCTTTCCGATCATCTGGTCGTTCCTGATGGCCACTCGCGACAACCAGTCGGCCTACCGCGTGCCGCCGCCACTGCTCCCCGGGAACCAGCTGGCCGAGAATGTGTCGCGGGTCTTCGCCGCCGAGAACGGGATCTTCCTCAAGGGCTTGATCAATTCGGCGATCGTGGCCGGAGTCATCACCGTCTCGGTGGTCTTCTTCTCCTCGCTCGCCGGGTTCGCCTTCGCCAAGCTCCGATTCCGCGGCCGGAACGCGCTGTTGCTGTTCGTCATCGCCACCATGATGGTGCCGACCCAGTTGGCCATCGTCCCGCTGTACCTCATCATGAACACGCTCAACTGGACTGACTCGTTGCAAGCGGTGATCGTCCCGTTCCTGGTCAGCGGGTTCGGGGTGTTCCTCATGCGCCAGTACGCCATTTCGGCGATCAGCGACGAGCTCATCGAGGCGGGCAGGGTCGACGGGTGCTCGACCTGGCGGATTTACTGGAACATCGTCCTGCCAGGGCTCCGCCCGGCCGTCGCCGTGCTCGGCCTGCTGACGTTCATGCTGCAGTGGAACGAGTTCATCTGGCCGTTCGTCGTGCTGACTCCGAACAATCCGACCGTGCAGCTCTCCATCAAGATCATTTCGGCGGCTCACTACACCACGGACTACGCGATGGTCTTCGCGAGTACGGCCCTGGCCATGTTGCCCCTGCTCGTCGTGTTCGTCGTCTTCGGCAAGCAGATCATCAGCGGAATCATGGAAGGGTCGGTCAAGGAGTGAGCACCTACCAAAGCGCGCCGGTCACGGCCAGCTCGCAGCGGCTCAGCTTTCCATCGGGCTTCCTCTGGGGTGCGGCCACTGCTGCGTTCCAGATCGAAGGCTCGACGGAGATGGACGGGCGGAGTACGTCCATCTGGGACACGCACTGCCGCCTGGCCGGCGCGATCATCGGCGGTCACACCGGCGAACCCGCGGCCGATCACTACCGGCGGATGCCGGAGGACGTCAGACTGATGGCAGAGCTCGGCCTCAAGGCGTACCGCTTCTCGGTGGCCTGGCCGCGGGTTCGCCCGGACGGGGGAGCGGTCAACCAGGCCGGCCTCGACTTCTACCGGCGGCTGGTGGACGAACTGCTCGAACATGACATCGTCCCTTGGCTCACCCTCTACCACTGGGATCTGCCGCAGGCGCTCGAGGACGCTGGTGGCTGGCCTTCACGCGACACCGCGTACCGGTTCGCAGAATATGCCGACACCGTGTACGAAGCGCTCGGCGACCGGGTGCCGTACTGGAGCACGCTCAACGAGCCGTTCTGCTCAGCGCTGCTCGGCTATGCGAGCGGCGAGCACGCGCCGGGACGTTCGGAGCCGATCGCCGCAGTGGCGGCCGTTCACCACCTGCTGCTTGCGCACGGGCTTGCGGTGCAGGCCATCCGCGCACGCAATCCTCAGGAGAAGGTCGGCGTGACGCTGAACTTTGCGCCGATCGAACCGTACGACCCAGCCGATCCCGCCGACATCGACGCTGCGCGCCGTATCGACGGATTGCAGAACCGGCTCTTCATCGATCCGATCCTCCGAGGGGTGTACGCCGCTGACATACTCGCCGACCTGGAGCCGTACGGCTTGGCCGGCCATATTCGGGACGGTGATCTGGACGTGATCTCTGCGCCGCTGGACATACTTGGCGTCAACTACTACCTGGGCAACACAGTGTCGGCCCGTCCGGATCCCGCGCCGCCAGCGAAGGACGTCGTGACCCCTCAGCCGCCAGGCTCGATCTGGATCGGCGCCGAGGACGTCAGCTTCCGGCGGCAGGAGCGACCGGTAACGGGGCAGGGCTGGGAGATCTACCCGGAGGGGCTGACCCAGGTGCTGACCTGGATCGGCAAGGAGTACCCAGGCGTTCCGCTGTACGTGACCGAGAACGGCTCGGCGTTCCCGGATGAAGTCGTCGACGGCGAGGTTCGCGATCCCGGACGGATGGAGTACCTCGTCGGCCATCTCCGGGCCATCTACGACGCGATCGAGGCGGGCGCTGACGTGCGGGGGTATTTCGCGTGGTCGCTGCTGGACAACTTCGAGTGGGCCTGGGGGTACGGCCAGCGGTTCGGCCTCGTCTACGTCGACTTCGAGAGCCAGCAGCGGATTCCCAAGCTGAGCGCCCGCCGGTACGCCGAAATCATCGCGACGAATGGACTCTAGGACAATGAGCACTGTGGCCGATCCCAACGAGGCGCCGACGCTGGAGGCGGTGGCGCGCCGCGCCGGCGTGTCGCGGGCGACCGTATCGCGAGCGATCAACGGCGGCATGAAGGTCAGCCCCAAGGCCCGGGAGGCGATCGAACGGGCCATCGCCGAACTCGGCTACATCCCGAACCGGGCGGCACGCTCGCTGGTCACCCGGCGGACCGATTCGGTCGCCTTGGTGGTGCCCGAGACGGGCAGCAAGCTGGTTGGCGACCCGTTCCTCACCGGTGCGCTACAGGGGGTCACCAAGGGTCTCGCTGGGACGGAGCTTCAACTCGTCCTGCTGATCGCGCAGGAGACGGGCGACACCGATCGGCTGCTGCGCTACCTGCGCGCAGGTCACGTCGATGGTGCGCTGGTGATGAGCCACCACCGCGAGGACCATCTGCCCACCGAGTTGTCCAAGGTCGGCCTGCGGTGTGTTTTTCTCGGCCGGCCGCTCGATCCCGGTGACGTCAGCGTCCCGTACGTCGACGTCGACAACGTAGGTGGCGCCCGGTCGGCTACCGAGCACCTGATCGCCCGAGGCGCGGGGCGGATCGGCACCATTGCCGGCCCGGCTGACATGCCCGCGGGTGTCGACCGGCTTGAGGGATGGCGGGAGGCGTTGCTTGCCGCGGGACGGCCGGACGAAGCCGTGGCTACCGGCGACTTCACCGCCGACAGTGGCGCGGCGGCGATGCGCGTGCTGCTGGAGCGGTGGCCAAACCTCGATGCCGTGTTCGTTGCGTCCGACCTGATGGCGACGGGGGCAATGACCGTGCTGCGAGAGTCCGGGCGGACCATTCCCGACGACGTGGCGGTGATCGGGTTCGACGACTCGATGCTTGCGCCGGCGACCGTCCCGCCCCTGACGACCGTCCACCAGCCGGTTGAGGAGCTGGGACAGCGGATGGCTGAGGTACTACTGGCTCAGCTTCGCGGGGAGGAGACCGCCCCGCTGGGCGGCGAGATCCTGCCTACGGAGCTGGTGATCCGCGCGTCCGCCTGATCCGTCCGACGGGGAGATCTGTTCTACCGCCTGGACGACTTCTCCGCCCGAGGAAGAAGGACCTGGCGGAGAGGTGGCCATGATCAGCCGCCGCCCGCTTGCGCTTCCACTCGCTTCGGAGGAGGCCCATCAGTACCTCGTCGTGGAACTGGCCGGCGTGATAGGTCATCTGCCGCCGGCGGCCCTCCTCGACGAAGCCCCACCTTCCGATACAAGCCATTCATCCGTGCCATCCTGCCAGCGCGCCTGCCGGCCCGAGACCGTGTGGCACTGTGTTGGTGCCGAGTGGCATGCTGGCCCGCCATGAGGCTGAGCCATGACCAGTACGTCGAGCTCGCGCGCCTGCGGCTCGCGACGCAATGAGGCTGTTCACGGCCATCGTTCCGCCGCCTGCGGTGTTGCAGCACCTCGACGCAGCGGTCGAGCCGGTCCGTGACGACGCGGTTGGCTGGACGCGGCCCGAGGCGTGGCACCTCACGCTGGCCTTCTACGGCGAGGTGCCCGAGGAGCGCGTCCCGGACCTGTCGGAGCGACTGCGCCGCGCAGGTGCCCGGTATCCCACCATGCCCCTCCGGCTGGTCAGCGCCGGGAAGTTCGACGGACGCGTGCTCTGGGTCGGTTGCGACGGCCCGGTGGACGATCTGCGCCGACTGGCCCGCTCGTGTGTGGCGGCCGGGCGGCGGGTAGGGGTCCCGGGTCAGGAGCACCGGCGGTTCCGCCCACACCTGACGTTGGCACGGGCTCAGCGGCGGCCGGTCGACCTTCGTCCGTACGTGTCGGCCCTGACCGAGTACGCCGGTCCGGCGTGGACGGCCGTCGAGGTCGCATTGGTGCGCTCGCACCTCGGCAAGGGACCGGGCGGGCGGGCCAGGTACGAGTCGATCGAGACCTTCCCCCTGGCAAGCTGAGCATCGTGAACATCCGAACCCGGCAGCTGGTCGTCACGGCCGTCCTCGTCGCCCTTGTTTCGGCCGTGGTGATCGCCACCGTGCTCTGACCGACAATGTACGGGTGCCACAGCCACTATCGCCCGTCCTGGCCCAGCCATATGGCAACTGGCTCGGCGATCGGCTCGATCAAATCTTAGACCGGGCGGACGGCTGATGCCGGGGTGTCCGCTCGGCCATCCAACAATGGGACGTTCGGCCGACTCCCACTTCTCGTCACGATCACTAGGCTCGAACTAGAGCAACCGACGGGGAAGTTCGGAAGCTCGACAAGGGATTGTCCAGTCGGGCTCCCAGGACGCGCCCGGCCGCATGCCACCCACGCGGCCGGGCGTCTCCTTTTGGCGCACGGTCAGCGAGGTTTGCGTTCCACGACCCAGTCGATGCAGGCGGTGAGTGCCTCGACGTCCGCCGGGTCGATGGCCGGATACATCCCGACTCGCAGCTGATTGCGGCCGAGCTTCCGGTACGGCTCGATGTCGACGATGCCGTTTGCCCGCAGGGTCTTGGCCACCGCTGCGGCGTCCACCGAGTCGTCGAAGTCGATCGTCCCGACGACGAGAGACCGGGCGTCGGGTTCGGTGACGTACGGCGTTGCGTACGTTCTCTTCTCGGCCCAGGTGTAGAGGCGGCCGGCGGAGTCGCTCGTCCGGCC
>JASLBX010000439.1 GCA_030146385.1 Jiangellaceae bacterium
CCCGGATCCTGGAGGACTTCTTCATCGGCATCGCCACCGGTGGAGACGTCGCGCAGCTTTCCGCCAACGCCGACGCCGCGATCACCGACGCGCTGAACTGATCGCCCCTGATCACCGGCACTTTCCGGCTAGATAACCCGGAAAGTGCCGATGATCAGCAGAAATTCGACAACCCCGAAGGAGGCCTCGCCATGTCCGCCGCGACGCCGGTCTCCACCGAGGTGATCCGAACCACCGGCACGCCACCGTCGACCACGGCGAAGCGGCGCCGACGGGCGATGCCGTATGTCCTGCTGGTCCCCGCCGTCGGATTCCTCGTCCTGGCCCTCGGCTATCCACTGGTCCGCCAGGTCGTGATGTCGTTCCAGGAGTACGGCCTTGCCCAGCAGTTCGGCCAGCCGCCCGAGTGGGCCGGAGTGGACAACTTCACCCGGTTGCTCGGCGACGGCTATTTCTGGGTGGTCGTCGCCAGGTCGATCGCGTTCTGCCTGGTGAACGCCGGGCTGACGATGGTCGGCGGGATCACGCTCGCCATGCTGATGACCCGGATCAGCGCACCCGTCCGGCTGATCCTGCAGATTGCCTTGCTCCTGGCATGGTCGATGCCCCACCTGGCTTCCCTGACGGTGTGGCAGTGGCTGTTCGATACCAACTTCGGCGTCGTCAACTACGCGCTCACCAGCTGGCTCGGCCTGGACTTCGAGAACCACGCGTGGCTCATCCAGCCGCTGTCGTTCTACTTCGTCGCGACGATCATCATCTGCTGGATGAGCGTCCCGTTCGTCGCCTTCGCCGTATACGCGGCGCTCACCCAGGTGCCGGGGGACGTCCTGGAGGCGGGAGAGATCGATGGCGCGAACGGATGGCAGCGGTTCCTCCTCATCACGGTTCCGCTGATCAAGCCGGTGCTCCTCATCGTCGGGCTGCTGCAGATCATCTGGGACCTCAAGGTTTTCACCCAGATCTTCGTCTTGCAGGACGCGGGGGGCATCACCCGGGACACCCACCTGATCGGGACGTACGTGTACCAGCTGGGGATCAAGGAAGGGAACTTCGGCCTGGCCGCGGCGGCGTCCGGGATCATTCTCGTGCTCACCGTGGGCGTCGGCTTCTACTACGTCCGGCTGCTGGTGCGTCAGGAGGACGAACTGTGACGACGATCGCCGAACCGACGCCCGCGGCCAAGGTTGCCGACGCTCCGGCACCTCGGCGACGCCAGCGCTCGGCGGCGCGCACGTTCCGCCGGACGCTAGCCAACGTCGTCGCCCTGGTGGCGGCCGTCGGCTGGGTCTTTCCGGTGTACTGGATGCTCAACAGCTCCCTGCTGCCGCAACGCGAAGTACGCAGTCGCGAGCCGTCGTTCCTTCCGGTCGGCGGCACTCTCGACAGCTACCGCCGGGTCTTCGAGACGGACTTCGTCAACTCGTTGCGGTTGTCGGCGAGCGTCACCGTGCTGACGGTCGCGCTGACCCTCGCCGCCGCCTTCCTGGCCGCACTGGCGGTGACGCGCTTCCGGTTCGGCGGCCGCAAGGGATTCATCCTGACCGTTCTGATCGTGCAGATGGTTCCGGTCGAAGCCCTGTTCATCTCCCAGTTCAAGATGCTCGAGGGCTGGCAACTGCTGAACACGGTCGCTGGCCTTACGCTGCTGTACGTGGGCGGCGTGGTGCCGTTCACCATCTGGATGCTTCGCGGGTTCGTCAACGGCGTCCCCATCGAGCTCGAGGAAGCCGCCATGATCGACGGCTGCAGCCGGCTCAAGGCGTTCTTCAAAGTGACGCTGCCC
Source organism: Jiangellaceae bacterium (assembly GCA_030146385.1). Taxonomy (GTDB): domain Bacteria; phylum Actinomycetota; class Actinomycetes; order Jiangellales; family Jiangellaceae; genus JASLBX01. The sequence goes on from JASLBX010000439.1 coordinate 1,787, forward strand.
CTGCTGGCGCCGGGCCTGGTGGCGAGCGGGATCTACGCGTTCATTCTGGCGTGGAACGAGTTCGTCGTCGCGTTGGTCATCATGAACCGGCCGGAGACCCAGACCCTGCCGGTATGGCTTCGGACGTTCATCCAGGCCAACCGGGCGAGCGACTGGGGAGCCGTGATGGCCGGAGCCACTCTGCTCGCGATCCCAGTTGTGATCTTCTTCCTCTTCGTGCAGCACCGGATGACCTCGGGCCTGGTCGCGGGAGCGGTGAAGGGCTGACATGCCGGCATATCCATGCGGCCCCGGTGAGCTTCGGGGCCTGGCCCTTCGCACGCTCTTCCCGGGATTCGACGGGACGGACGCCCCTCCGGAGGGGCTCAGTCGCCTGATCGAGAACGGGCTCGGCGGAGTCGTCCTGTTCGGACGCAACATCGATCCGGCTCTGGGTGACGCGGGTATTGCGGCCCTGACGGCGAGGTTGCGCGAGCGCCGGTCCGATCTGCTGGTCGCCATCGACGAGGAAGGCGGTGACGTCACCAGGCTGGACGTGACGACTGGCTCCGCCTATCCCGGCAGTGCGGCGCTCGGTGCGGTGGACGACCCGGAGTTGACCCGTGAGGTCGCGGCGTCGCTGGCGGTTCGGCTCCGCGCGTGCGGCATCGACATCAACTTCGCGCCCGTTGCTGACGTCGACGTCGACCCGCGCAACCCGATCATCGGCGTGCGTGCCTTCGGTTCTGATCCGCATCTGGTCGCGCGCCACACCGCCGCCTTCGTGGCCGGGCAGCAGTCGCGCGGCGTCGTC
>JASLBX010000508.1 GCA_030146385.1 Jiangellaceae bacterium
GCTTCTGGACGACGCGGATCCCGTATTTGCAGACCTGCTAGCCATGGGACAGGTTCAACCGGCAGAACCCGAACAGCCGGAGAAGCCCGAGCAGCGAGAACCGGAGCGCCATCCGGTGCCCTTCGCGGTCCGGGCCGCGGCCGAGTGGTCCTGGCGGACGTTGGTGATCGTCGCCGCGGTGGCGCTTCTCGGGTGGGTCGCCTGGCAGCTGCGGCTGGTGGTGTTCCCCATCGCGGTCGCCATCCTTCTGGCCGCTCTGCTGCAACCGGGCGTTCGTTGGTTGCGGAGCAAGGGCTGGGGACGCGGCGTTGCGGCCGCGACGGTGTTCGTCGTCTTCCTGATCGTGCTGAGCGGCACGCTGACCCTGGTCGGAGGCGCGGTCAGCGGTCAGTTCGGCCAGGTCATCGAGCAGGCCGGTGAGGGTCTTGCCGAGCTGGAGGCGTGGTTCGGCGGCCCGCCGTTCTACCTGAGCGAGGAACAGATCGACCTCTGGGTCGACCGGATACTCGAAGCCGTCGGGCAGGACGAGGCAGCGCTCACCGAGGGTGCCGTATCGACGGCGACGGCCGCGATCGAGTTCCTGACCGGCATGGTGCTGGCGCTAGTCGCTCTCGTACTATTCCTCTACGACGGCGATCGAATCTGGGCGTGGATGGTCCGGCTGTTTCCCCGCACCGCCCGTGCCCGCGCGGACGGGGCCGGCCGGCAGGCGTGGCTGACTCTCACGTCGTACATCCGGGGCCAGACGCTCGTGGCTCTGTTCGACTCCGTGTTCATCACCATCCTGTTGCTGATCCTCGGCGTGCCGCTGGCCCTCCCGCTGGGCGTCCTGGTGTTCTTCGGTGCATACGTCCCGCTGGTGGGTGCGATCGTGTCGGGAGCGCTGGCCGTCCTGGTTGCGCTCGTGGCCAACGGCCTGGTGACCGCGCTGATCGTGCTTGCGGGAATCATCGCTGTCCAGCAGCTCGAGGGCAATGTGTTCGCCCCACTGGTGCTCGGCCGGATGGCGCGTATCCATCCACTCGCGGTGATCTTGGCCATCACGGTGGGTGTGCTCATGGCGGGGATCATCGGAGGCATCGTCGCCGTCCCGATCGTCGCTATCGCGAACAGCGTGGGCAAGTACCTCGCCTCAAGCCGGCCGTAGCCGACTACCTTCCAACAACTGTTTGATGGTGCACTACACTCCCCAACATGTCTTTGGGGGATAATCCTGCGCTGGCGGCCATGCGGTCGATCGCGCATCCGTTGCGGCTGCGGATGCTCTCGTTGCTCACCGGAGCCGCGATGAGTGCGGCAGAGGTGGCGCGGGCACTCGACATCACGCATGCGAATGCCAGCTACCACCTGCGCCAGCTGCTCGCGGCCGGGCAGATCGTGGTCGCCGAAGAGGTCGAGATTCGGGGTGGCAAGGCCCGCCGCTACCGGTACGACGTGGACCACCATTCCGCCCGATCGCACGTCCCGGTCATGCCGGCCGACGCTCGGCGAGCGGTCTACCTCGCGGTGGCCGACGAGCTGCGGCGCCGGGCAGGCCAGGCGGCAGGCGCACCGAGCCGGCAGGCTATGGCCGACGCCGAAGTCTGGGTCGACGAGGCCGCCTGGGCCGGCTTCATCGACCGCGCCTCCGAGCTCATGGACGAGCTGCACCGAGCCGCCGTCCCGCCGGGCACACCTGGAGCGGCACACACCAACACCACACTCGCCATGTTCGTCATGGAGGACAGGTGACTGGGCCGCTCGCGTACCGGCGGTTCCGCTACCTGCTCGCCGGCCGCGGTATCTCCATGCTGGGTACGGCGATCGCGCCGGTGGCGATCGCGTTCGCGGTCCTGGAACTGACCGGTTCCCCTGCTGCGCTGGGCATCGTGCTCGCGTCACGCAGCATCCCACAGGTCGTGCTGATGCTGGTCGGCGGGATCATCTCCGATCGTTTCGACCGGAGCCGGGTCCTTGTCGCCGCCAATCTGGTGGCCGGCGCTGCTCAGGCTGCTGCGGCACTGCTGCTATTGAGCGGGTCGGCGTCCATTCCGACTCTGGCGGCCCTCGAGGCCGTCAATGGCGCGGCAAGCGCGATCGTCTTTCCGGCCGCCGGCGCCATCACGCCGCAGACCGTGCCGGCCCGTGTGCTGCAGCAGGCCAACGCGACTCTGCGCCTCGTCCTAAACGCGGCTGTGATCGCCGGTGCGTCCGCGGGCGGCCTACTGGTGGGATACGTCGGTCCGGGCTGGGGCCTCGTGGTCGACGCGGTGGCGTACACGGTTGCCGCCGCGATGTTCGCGCGGATCGCGTTGCGCGACGAGGGCACTCCTTCTCCCATGGCCGGCGCGGATACTCCTGCCGGAGCGACCGCCGGGACGGCCGAAGGTTCGACAGCAGAGCTGATCGCGGTGACGCCTGCGGAAGCTACAGCCGAGCCGACTGCGGCGGCGGTGCCAGTCGCGGCCGCCAGAAGGTCCGTCCTCCGCGGCGTGTGGGCTGATCTGGGCGTCGGCTGGCGCGAAGTGACGTCCCGGACCTGGTTGTGGACGGTGGTCCTCGCATTCTCGTTCGCCAACGCCGCACAGGCCGCCGGATGGCACACGCTTGGGCCTGTCGTGGCCGACCGCACCTTCGGCCCGCAGGGCTGGGGATTCGTGCTGGCGGCTCAAACCGCAGGAATGTTCGCCGGAGCGTTAGTGCTGCTGAAGCTGCGTCCGCGGCACCCGCTGTTCTTCGGCTGTGCGGCCATCCTGCTGTGGGTTCCGATGCTTGTCGTCCTGGCTGTCGAGCCGACGCTGACCCTACTGCTGCCAGTCGCGTTCGTGGCGGGCCTGGGGTTCGAGGCGTTCGGCGTGTTCTGGGACCTGTCGCTGCAGCAACACGTTCCGTCGGACCGGCTGGCGCGGGTCTACTCGTTCGACGCGGTCGGGTCCTACGCGATGCTGCCCATCGGCCAGCTCGCCGCCGGACCGCTGGCAGCCATCGCCGGAGTGGAGGCAGGGGTCCTGGTCAGCGCGACGATCATCGCCGCTGCGATCGCGTCGACTCTGTTCGTGCCGTCGGTCCGCCGGCTGGAGCGCACCGACATCGT
>JASLBX010000449.1 GCA_030146385.1 Jiangellaceae bacterium
ATCCGGGCAAGGTCGACGACACGTACACGAACTCGACCGGGCGCGCGGTGGCGGCGTTGTTCGCGAAAGCCGGCTACGAGGCGCCTGCGGTGGACGCCGAGATCCAGGAACAGCTCAAGCAGGCCAACGACGAGGTACGGAACTCCGAAGATGAAGTCGCGACCGCCCAGGCGGCCCTCAACGCGGGCACAGACGACGGGACGGACAACTCCGCCGCGCGGGCCGAGCTGGACAGGGCACGCCAACGAATGGCGGACGCTCAGCGCGCGCGGGACGCCGTGGTCGTTCAGGCCGGAACGCCGCTGCCCACCTCCGAGGTCGTGTTCCTGACCAAGCTTCCGCGTCGGGTCGACGAGGTGAACGTGAAGCGTGGCGGCGAGGTCGACGGCCCCGTGATGTCGGTGAGCGGCACCGACTTGGCGGTGACTGCCGCGGTCGACGCCGCCGGCGGTGAGCTTCTCGAGAAAGGAATGGAGGCGATTCTCGAACTCCCGACGGGCGAAGAGGTGACTGCCCCGATCACCAAGATCCGCGAGCCGAGCGATGCCGACGGCGAGTACAAGGTGGTCATCAAGCCGGAAGACCTGACCGATGACCAGGTCGACGCGCTGCGGGGAGCCAACGTCCGGGTGACGATTCCGGTGGAGAGCACTGACGGTGAGGTCCTCGCCGTGCCGCTAGCGGCCGTCACGGCCGGCCCCGGCGGCGAGCCCAGGGTCGAGGTCCAACGAGGCGAGGCCGACGGCGAGACGTCCTTCGAGTTGGTCGAAGTTGAGGTCGGGTTGACCGCAGCCGGCTACGCCGAGATCACGCCGGTCGACGGCTCCCTGGACGAAGCTGACCTCGTCGTCGTGCCACAGGAGGCGGCCCCCGATGATGCCGAGTGACCCGCCGGGTTCGGCCAGCAGTGCGGTCGTGGAAATGATCGGGATCAGCCGGTCGTATCGCGGACCATCAGAAGTCCACGCCGTCCGGGACGTCAACCTCACGATCAGTGCGGGCGAGTACCTGTCGATTATCGGGCCGTCGGGCTCGGGCAAGTCGACCCTGTTGCACCTGCTCGGATTGCTGGACCGGCCGACTCGAGGCAGGTACTTGCTCGACGGTTTCGACGTGAGCCGGCTCTCCGAGCGTCGCAGGTCCTTCCTGCGCGGGGAGCGGATCGGGTTCGTCTTCCAGGCCTTTCACCTGCTTGCGCACCGGAGCGTCCTGGAGAACGTGGGGTTGTCCTTGCTGTATCGCCCGATTTCGAAACGGGAACGGCTGGAGCGGTCCCGGGAGACGCTGGACCGGGTCGGTCTCGGGCATCGCGTGGACTTCGACCCCTTGAAGCTCTCCGGCGGGGAGCGCCAGCGGGTGGCCATCGCCCGGGCCCTGGTCGCTGAGCCGAGCCTGCTCCTAGCCGACGAACCGACCGGCAACCTCGACTCCGCCAACGCCGAGTCGGTGCTCGATGCCTTCGACAAGCTGCACGCCGACGGGCTGACCCTCGCGGTCGTCACCCACAACGAGGACGTGAGCCTTCGCGCCGATCGGCGGGTCCGCATCGTCGACGGAACGCCTCGCGAGGTGGTCCACTCATGAGGCTCAGGTTTGGCCGACGGCTCGCATTACGGGATCTGCTGGGGGAAGCAGCGGCCGGAGTCGCGGCACGCCCGTCCCGGCTGGCGCTGACCACACTCGGAACGGTCATTGGCGTCGCCGCCCTGGTGTCCACGATCGGGCTCGGCCAGACGGCCGCTGGACAGATCTCCGGACGGTTCGACGCGGTAGCTGCGACGCGCATCGTCGTCGAGGCGGGCCAGCGGGATGGCCCGGACGGCACCGTGGAGGCGACACAGCTGCCGTGGGACGCGGCAGAGCGGGTGGGCCGGCTGGCCGGTGTCGCGGCAGCCGGCACGTTCGCGCAGCTCGACATCGATGGCGCCCGGATACGCGGAGTTCCGTTCAACGACCCGACCGGCACGATCGACTACGACATACCCGTTGTCGCCGGCTCGGCCGGCCTGTTCGACGCGGTCAACGGTGCCTTGTCAGCCGGCCGGTACTTCGACAGCGGTCACGACGAACGCGGCGATCAGGTGGTGATCCTCGGTCGCTACGCAGCCGAACGTCTCGGGATCAGCAGGGTGGAATCGCAGCCCGCGATCTTCATCGGGGAGCGGGAGTTCACCGTCTTGGGCGTGCTGGAGACGGTGCCCCACCGGGCCGAACTGCTGGACGCGGTGATCTTGCCGATGGGGACGGCAGAGTCGTTGTTCGGTCTTGACGCGCCGAGCGCTCTGGAGATCCGCACGGATCTGGGGGCGGCGCAGCTTATCGGATCTCAAGCGGCTCTGGCCGTGCTGCCCAACAACCCCGAGCTGTTGAGCGTGGACGTTCCGCCCCGCCCGGGGTCGCTACGTGACGAAGTGTCCACCGACGTCAACGCCGTCTTCCTGGCGCTGGGTGGGTTGGCGCTGCTCGTGGGTGGCCTCGGCATCGCGAACATCACGTTGCTGTCAGTGATGGAGCGGATCTCTGAGATCGGATTGCGGCGCGCGGTCGGCGCCACGCGGGTGCACATCGCCGGCCAATTCGTAGTGGAGAGCGTGGTGATCGGCTTTCTCGGTGGCCTGATCGGCGCGGCCGTCGGAGTTCTGGCGACGGTCGGGGTATCGGTGCTCCGCGACTGGACACCCTTGCTCGACTACCGATTGGCGATCGTTGCCCCGTTCCTGGGCGCGGTAATCGGTCTGGTGGCCGGGACCTATCCGGCCTGGCGTGCTGCTGCCATCGAGCCCATCACCGCCCTCCGCACGGGGTAGGCGCCATGACTGCCATCGAATTTGACGCGTTGTACCACGCGACCAGCCGCCGCCTGCTGCACCAGATGTACGTCATGACCGGCAATCTGTCCGACGCGCAGGAGTGCGTCCAGGAGGCATACGCCCGGGCCTGGCAGCACTGGTCACGGGTCAAAGCCGGCAACCCGGAGGCGTGGCTGACCACTGTGGCCCGGCGGATCGCCATCAGCCGGTGGCGCAAGACCCGCAACGGAGTGCGAGCAGTGCTCCGCTACGGCGCCGCCACCGAGGACAGCGGTCCTCCGTCGCCAGACCACGTGGCGCTGGTCAATGCACTGCGGCGGATCCCCGAGGCCCAGCGGACGGCGATCGTCCTGTATCACCTGTGTGATCTGACGATGGAGCAGGTTACGGCTGAGACGGGCTCGACCGTCGGAACTGTGAAGTCCCGGCTGTCCCGCGGCAGGGCAGCCCTCGCTAACCTGCTGTCGGAGGCCAGTGACGGGTCGGTCGCTGAGGACCAGGGCGTTCCGAGGGTCACGTCGGCCGGCTGGGGAGCGGCTTGGTCGCCGGGCCGTTGAGGATGTCACCGTCCGGCGTGAATCGCGAGCCGTGGCACGGGCAGTCCCAGGTTCGCTCGGCGGCGTTCCAGGCGACCTGGCAGCCCAGGTGAGTGCACCTGGTCGACACGGCGTGCAGCTCGCCGTCGTCGTCCCGGTAGCCGGCGACCTTCTGGCCGCTGCTTGTGACGATCCCGCCCTCGCCGGGTTGGAGGTCCTCGATGCTGCGCCCTCCGCGCGCAAGGATCCGGTCGGCGACCATCCGGTACCCCACGCGCGCGTTCTCGGTGAGGAACTTGGGTCCACCGGCGATCGGCTTGACCCGCGTGGACGAGAACAGCTCCGCCCAGCTGTTGGGGCGGTTGGCGATCGCGTCGCTGAACAGCATGCCGGCGAGGGTGCCGGTGGTCAGGCCCCACTTCTTGAAGCCGGTGGCGATGTAGATGCGCTTGGACAGCATGTTCAGCCGCCCGATGTACGGGACGCCGTCGGCTGGCATGTAGTCCTGCGCCGACCAGCGGTGCTCGAACGAGACGACGCTCCAGTGGTTGCGCGCGAACTGGGCCAGCGTGTTGTACCGCTCCGGAGTGGCCTTCGACGAGCCGAGGTGATGCCCCTCGCCGGCGATCATCAGCAGTTCCCCGTCCTGAAACGGGACGGAGCGAATCGACCGCACCGGCGACATGGCGCTGATCAGCATGGCGTCCGGCAACCCGCCTTCAACCCGGGCGGTGATCACGTACGACCGGCTGGCGAACGCCCGGGCGAAGAACCCGCCGCGGTCGAGAAACGGCATGAGCGTGGCGACCACGACCTGGTCCGCGCGAACGCGGCCGTGCTGGGTGTGCACCACGCAGGGCAGCGACTCGTCGACATGGATGGCGCGCGTGTGCTCGAAGATCTGGCCGCCGGCCGCCACGAACCGCTCGGCCAAGCCGAGCAGGTACTTGCGCGGCTGGATCTCGATCTGGTTGTCGAACCGCATGCCGCCCAGGGTCGGGAACGCCATCGACAACTCGTCGTCGAACGTGGCCGGCAGGCCGGCCTCTCGGGCGGCGCGGGTCTCGGACTCGAGGACGGCACGCTCACCGGGCCGGCGGGCGTAGACGTAGGCCGGCCGGCGCCGCAGGTCGCAGTCGATTCCCTCGCTCGCGAAGGAGGCGACCTTCTCCTTGGCCGCCTCCATGGCCGCGCCGTACGTCTCCGCTCCGTCCTTGCCGTGAGTCCGTTGCAGCCGCGCGTACGTCAGGTGGTGCTGCGAGGTGACCTTGGCCGTTGTGTAGCCGGTCGTCCCGCTGCCAATCGAGCTCTGCTCGAGCAGGCACACCGACAGGCCGTCGCGGGCGAGCAGTAGCGCGCTGGTCAGGCCGGTGATGCCCGCGCCGATGACCGCGACGTCGACGGTGCGGTCGCCGTCGAGCGTCGGGTAGTCCGTCGCCGGCGTGCCGTCCGACCACACCGGGACGTGCCGCCAGCCTTCCGTGGGTTCTGCCATAGTTTGACGATTGCACACCGGCGGGCGCGTGTCTGGACGTCGGAGGCCCAAATCAGGTGACGAAGATGTCCTCCGGGAGGAAGGCCGACACGAGCAGATTTGGGACGTCGACCAGCTGGCTGATCTTGAGGTCGACGGCGACGCTGCAGATCGCGTAGGCCTGCTGCCTGGTCCAGCCGCGCTCGCCGAGATGATCGATCATGTTGAGGAGGGCGTTTCGGGCGGCGAGGGTGGCGTCCTCGCTCCTGTTCTCGCCGTCCCGGGTGACCGAGAGACCCGTCGTGGCGAAGAACCGGCGCGGCGCCGCATATTCCGGCGGCAGGTAGTAGTCGCTCCGGGTGAACCGGGCGTCGCGGATTCCCTTCTCCGCCGCCTCGTACTTCCGCACGCCGAACCGGACGCGCAGTGTGGCGCTCATCTCGATCGCGGTCCCGCAAGCTTCGCCGTCGCCCTGCGCGAAATGCGCGTCGCCCGCGGAGAACAGCCCGCCGGGAGTGTCGACCGGAAGCAGCAGCGTCGTCCCCGTTCCGAGTTGCTTGATATCGACGTTGCCAGCCTGCTCGCGAGGCGGGATGGTCCGGAGCGCCTCGGCCGCGATGCGGGGGTCGTCCGGCACGGCGCCCGCTTGCGACGGCGGCAAGACCATGCCACCGCGATCGAGCAGTGCCTGCTCGCGGGCGGTGGTTCTCGCCAGCAGCTCATGGCCGGGCGACAGCCCGATGGTGCCCATGAACGGCGAACCAGGTATCCGGACGCCAGGAAGATCATCCGAGGTTGCCCACCCGTCGGCGATGTCCCAGTGCACTATGAACGGGTCGGGGAACTCGTCGCGGAGGAACCCAAAGCCGGGCACCTGGACGGTGAAGCCGAACGGCTCTGGCGCGACGTCCAGGATGTCTACTACGAGCAGGTCGCCCGGCTCGGCACCTTCGATGTACACCGGACCGGTCAGCGGGTGTACGACGTCGAGGTTCGCCGCGCCGACGTCCTCGGCGGTGGAGTTGGGCTGGATCTGCCCGTCGAATGCGTCGCGGGTCTCCAGCAAGACATCGTCGCCCGGCTCGCACCGCTGGACGGGTGGGATGTCCGGATGCCAGCGGTTGTGCCCCGTGGCGGGCTCGTCCAGCAGCGTCTTGCTCCGGTCGATGCGGATCTCGTGAACTGCCATGGCGCCCTCCTTTGAGCGTCGTGTGTTCGCCGCTACGGGACGCTCGCCCGTGGCGACTTCCAGGAGTTCCAGTAAGTGATCTCGGTCGCCGGACGCCGGGTGGCGGGCTTGAAGTCGTCGCCTTTGGTGTACGCCACCGGAAGCAGGGCGACCTGGGTGACGGTGTCCGGGATGCCGAGCAGCTGCGCCGCTTCGGCCTCGCCGTACAGGTGCAGCGTTGTCAGGACGGAGCCGAGCCCGCGGCTGCGCAGTGCGAGCTGGAACGACCACACGGCCGGGAAGATCGACCCCAGGAAGCCGGCCCACTCGGCGCTGTGCGCCGTCGCCTCCACCCGGCCGAGCGCGCACGGAATGACATGCACCGGCACGCGGTGCAGGTTCTCGGCCAGGTAGCGCGCGGAGTCAAGCACCCGGCGCTGCTGCGCGGCCCGCTCATCAGAGATTGAAGCCAGCGCCCCGACCTGCTCGCGTTCGTACCGCTCCCAGACCCGCCCGTAGATATCAGCGAGCGCCGCGCGCTTGTCGGCGTCGGTGACGACGACGAATCGCCAGCGCTGCGCGTTCGACCCCGTAGGTGCCTGGACGGCCAGCGCAAGGCACTCCTCGATGATTTCCGGCGGTACGGGCCGGTCGAGATCGAGCCGCCTGCGGACGGCACGGGTGGTGGTGAGCAACTCGTCGACAGCGGTGACGTCCATGGACTCCCATCCAGGGTTTGCTTGACCTCAACGTACACAGCCGAACGCGTGTCGCCGAGTAGCGAAGCCGATCTTCGGGTAGGAGTGGGATGTGGACCTCGTGATCGGCATCGACG
>JASLBX010000593.1 GCA_030146385.1 Jiangellaceae bacterium
CACTGACGGACCGATTGACGGCACCTTACCGGTCAATGACGATTCCAAGCCGTCATCTCCCGGCCGCCGCAGAAGGTCCACCCAGTCATCGCGGCGATAGGCCACAAGGGGGTGCAAGCCGTGCTCGTGCGCTATCGGCGTGCCGCGGGCGCCGTCTGGCGGCACGCTCACGGCAGCGTGTTCGTACTGCCTAGTTCCGCTAGCGATGTCGTCGTCCTCACGGATTCTGGACAAGATCTCTGGTGGCTGTTCGAAGAATCCATGACCATCGATGAGGCCGCGCACCGCCTCGCCGAGATCTACGGAATCACTGCGGACAAGGTCAGCCGGGACGTCGCACCGGTGGTCGACGATCTTGCCAGACGCGGCGTCCTGGACTGGGGGTAGGCCAGGGTGGACGTAGCTGCGCTGCTGCGAGTCGTCGCGGCCTTCGACTTGCCGAACTCGTTGGTTACCGTCCCGGGAGAGCCGCTCAGCGATGCGGACTGGGACGAATTCACAGCGCACGTGCAGTGGCAGCGCCTCACCAATCTGTTTGCCCAAGCAGTATCAGCAGGCGTGTTTCCCGCCACCGAGGCTCAGCTCAAGGACGCGATCGAGACCGATACCCATGCACTGACGGGAGCGCTACGGCTTGAGGCTCAGCTGGTCGAGGTGGCCGAGATCTTCGATGGCGCCGGCGTCCCGTTCCGTGTGCTCAAGTGGCCCGCTGTCGCCCACCTCGACTACCCGGATCCTGCGTGGCGAAGCTTCGGCGACCTCGACCTGCTCATCCCGCCCGACGCCATGGACGGCGCGATCAGGCTCCTGAGTGGACTTGGATACACCCGGCGGTTCCCACAGCCTCGGCCCGGATTTGACCGCCGATTCACGAAGAGCGTCAGCCTAGACGGACCAGAGGGCCAGCAACTAGACATGCACCGCACACTGGCCGCGGGCGGCTTTGGCCACCGGATCATCGTCAGCACGCTCTGGAACGCGCCACCCAGCCGGTTCTCCGTGGGCGGCCGCGAATTCACAGCGCTTGGCAAGGAGGAGCGCTTCCTACACGCCTGTTACCACCTCGTTCTCGGCAATGCGCCGCCGAGGCTGGTGCCACAACGCGACATCGCAGAGATGCTTAAGAACGGCGCCATCGCCGGCGACCGGGTCCGAGAACTTGCGTCTGCGTGGCAGGGTGAGGCCGTCCTCGCCCACGCCATCACGACGACGCTGATCAGTCTTCAGCTCAAGGCGGAGGAACCTTTGGCGGAATGGGCTGCGACGTTCAAGCCCCGACGGCGCGAGCAGCGCGAGTTGGTCCGAGCTACATCGCCTCAGTATTCCTACTCCGCCCAAGCCATCGACTCGGCTCGGGCCATCCATGGACTACGGGAGCGGCTTGCCTACATGTGGGCGCTGGCCTTACCACGCCGAAGTTACCTCCGCGGACGGCATTCAGGAGCCGCAGCACGTGCCCGCCACGCGCTGTCCGACGTCCTGAACGTCCGCTCAACCCACAAGGAGCGCCGTGATTGAATCTGCCGTCCCTGACGTGGCCGCACCCGAATCGCTGGCTGTGCTTGGCGGTGAACCGCAGTTTTCGCCCGGACTCCCGCTAACTCGCGTCGTCATACCGGAGCGCGAGCAACTCCTCCGCAGGCTCGAGGGCATTCTCGACAGCGGCATGCTCACCAGTGGACCGACCGTTCGCGAGCTGGAGGAGAGGGTCGCCGACCGGCTCAACGTCCCTCATGTCGTGGCGGTCGCCAGCTGCACGACCGGACTGATGTTGGTCATGCAGGCGCTGCGCACAACCGGTCCGGTAGTCATGCCCAGTTTCACCTTCTCCGCAACCGCCCACGCTGCCGTGTGGGCTGGCGGACAGCCGGTGTTCGCCGACATTGACGCGACGACGCTCACGCTCGACCCTGACGACGCAGCGGAGCGCCTGGTCGGCGCGAGTGCGCTCATGGCGACACACATCTACGGAACACCCTGTGCCGTCGAGCGGCTCGACGAGATCGCTTCTGCCGCGGGCGTTCCGATCGTCTACGACGCCGCCCATGCGCTTGGCAGCCGCCGCGGCGACCGGGCCATTGGCGGCTTCGGCGCCGCCGAGGTCTTCAGCCTGAGCCCGACCAAGGTCGCCCCCGCCGGTGAAGGCGGGCTGGTCACCACGCACGACGGCGATCTGGCGGCACGCCTACGGCTGGCCCGGAACTACGGCAATCCAGGCGACTACAACTGCCAGGTGGCCGGACTCAACGCGCGTATGTCCGAACTGCACGCCGCCGTCGCGCTGGCCACGCTGAGCGAGCTGCCGCAGCGGGTGGCCCGGCGGAATGAGCTCGTGCGGATCTTCGCGGAACGCGTCGACGGCGTAGCCGGCATTCGGATTCCCACCGTCGAATCAGGCGACCTGTCGACGTACAAAGATCTGACTCTTGTCGTGGACGAGCAGTCGTACGGTCTGGACGTCGTGACGCTCACCGCCGCGCTCGCCGCAGAAGGTGTGGACACCCGCCGGTACTTCTATCCCCCGGTACACCGCCAGGACGCGTACGCCTACCTCGGCGAGCCGCCCAGCTTGGCAGTGACCGACATGATCGCGCCACGGGTCATCACGCTCCCGCTGTGGACGCAGATG
>JASLBX010000032.1 GCA_030146385.1 Jiangellaceae bacterium
ACGACTACTTGGCGCAGGCCCGCAAGGTGCTTCGCGCCCTGATGCTGCACAGCTACCGGCGGCTGCGTTCGGTGGGTGCCGAGCTCGCGGTTCCCAAGGGCGGGTTCTACGTGTTTCCGAACTTCACTGCGCCGCGGACCCGGCTGGCTGAGCGGGGCATCAAGTCGAGTCGAGAGCTCTGCGAGCGTGCACTCGAGGAACTCGGCGTGGCGTTCCTGCCGGGCAGCGTCTTCGGCCGCCCGGAGCACGAGCTGTCGGTTCGCATTTCGTGCGTCGACTTCGACGGAGGCGAGGCGTTGGAGGCGGCCGCGCAACTGGGCGAGGACGAGGAACCGGACGAGGACTTCCTGCAGAAGTACTGCAACCCTACGTTCGACGCGATCAACCGGCTCACCGACTGGGTCGCGGCCTCCTAACGCACGTTGGTCACCTGATCGTTCTCCAGGCGAGATCATTCCCGCAACGCCCTTGACAGCGCATGCTCGATCCTGAATACTCGTTCCGAAGTAATCCGGTCCGGATGTACGGAGGAGAGTATGACGGTCACCCGGCGCTCGAACCCCCTCGCGCTTGCGGTACTTGTGCTGCTGTACGAGGAGCCGATGCATCCGTACCAGATGTCGGCCACGCTCAAAGAGCGGCACAAGGAAGACAGCATCAAGATCAACTATGGATCGCTGTACTCCGTGGTCGAGTCGCTGCACAAGGACGGCCTGATCGAGGCGCGCGAAACCGTTCGTGCAGGCAACCGGCCCGAGCGCACTGTCTACGCGATCACCGAGACAGGTGAGCGGTTGATGGTTGACTGGCTGAGCGATCTGCTCAGCACACCGGTCAAGGAGTTCCCGAAGTTCGAGGCGGCGCTGTCGCTGATGCCCGCGCTGCCGCCCGATCAGGCCATCGACCTGCTCGAGCGTCGGCTGGCCACCCAGCGGGCGGCGCTCAAGTCGAGCCAGAAGCAGATCGGCCGGGCCCTTGACGCGGGCATGCCGCGCCTGTTCGCCGTCGAGCACGAGTACGAGCTGGCCCTCTTGGCCGCTGAAGTGGAGTTCCTCAGCCAGTTGCTCGACGACATGCGCGACGGCTCGTTCAGCGGGCTCGGCGGCTGGCGCCGCATCCACGAGCTCCGTGACACCGGCCTCTCGCACGACGAGGTCTGGGCAATCGTGTTGGAAGAGTTCAAGGAGGAATTCGCCTGGGTCGACCACGCGCACGAATTCGACTGACAGAGAACGACCCCCGACCAGCAGGTGCGGCAACACCGCCGGTCAGGGGCCATCCGAAACGCTTGAGCCGGGAGCCACGGCAGGCCACAGCCCAAGGCGTCGCACCTGTAAGGGTATGCCAGTCGCGGCACATCGGCTCTCCTCACCCATTCGGAGGGAGAACCATGTCCGAATCCACGCGCCTCACTATCGAGGCGTCCGACCTGACCAAGACCTATGGCAAAGGCCCGAAGGCGGTCCGCGCGCTCGCCGGTGTGACCTTCAGCGTCCCGTCCGGCACCGTCTTCGGCCTGCTGGGCCCCAATGGCGCCGGCAAGTCGACCACCGTCAAGATCCTCACGACGCTCGCCACGGCGGACTCCGGCCAGGCGTCCGTCGCCGGGATCGATGTGGGAGGGGACCCCGCCGCCGTCCGGCGCGCGATCGGCTACGTCCCGCAGAAGCCCTGCTTCGACCCGACCGCTACGGGCTGGGAGAACCTGGCGCTGCAGGGGCACATCTACGGCTTGTCCGGCCGGGAGATCAAGCAGCGATCCGCTGAGCTGCTCGAACGCTTCGGCCTGGCCGACTCAGCTGGACGAAACACCAAGACCTGGTCGGGCGGCATGCAGCGCAAGCTTGACGTAGCACTTGGACTCATCCACCGTCCGCAGGTGCTCTTTCTGGACGAGCCCACCACGGGGCTTGATCCGGAGGCTCGGGCCGACATGTGGGCCGAGATCGCGCAGCTGACCAAGTCCGACGGGCTCACCGTCCTGCTCACTACGCACTATCTGGAAGAGGCCGACCACCTCGCCAGCCGCCTGGCCATCGTCGACCGCGGCAAGGTCGTCGCCGCCGGGACGCCGGAGCAGCTGAAGGGCGAGTTGGACGGCGACACGGTCCAGGTTGAGCTGGCCGAGCCCGCGGTGAACGGGCATGCCAAGGCGGCCGTCAAGGCGGTTGCGGGTGTCCGGGACGTCACCGTGGACGGCCCCGTCGTGCGGGCCCGCGTCGGCAACGGCGCTGCCACGCTCCCAGGTGTGCTGGCCGCGCTCGACGCCGCCCAGATCAGGCTCGCCTCGGTCACTGTCGCACGTCCGTCCCTCGATGATGTCTACCTGCGCCACGCCGGGCGGTCGTTCCAGGCCGCCGACGAGGCCGGAACGAAGGAGGTCGCAGCATGACGACCGTTGTTGCGCACTCGTCCCACCTCGCAGTCCGGACCGTGCGGATCCTGTACCGACAGCCGGCGTACATGGCGTTCACGCTCATCCAGCCCATGGTGTGGTTGCTGCTGTTCAGCCAGCTCTTCGAGCGCGTGGTGGACCTGCCTGGGTTCGGGGACGTCTCGTACGTCGCGTACCTGACGCCCGGTGTGATCGTGATGACCGCGATGATGAACGCCGGCTGGGCAGGGAACACGCTGATCGACGACATGGACCGCGGCGTGATGGACCGCTACCTGGCCTCGCCGGTACGGCGGGTCGCGATCATCAACGGCATCCTGGCGTACCAGGCGGCCGTGACGGTCGTTCAGTCGCTGATCGTGTTCGGTGTCGCGCTGGCGATGGGCGCGCGGTACGACGGCGGCGTGATTGGCGTGCTCGTGGTGCTGGCCGCGGCGGTGCTGCTCGCGGTGGTCTTCGCGGCGCTGTCGTGCGCGGCTGCGCTGCTGCTGCGTACCGGCGAGGCGTTGATCGGAATCTTCCAGTTCTTGGCCTTCCCGCTGCTGTTCCTGTCGTCCACGCTGATGGCGCCCGCGTTGCTGCCGGACTGGATGGGCACGGTCGCCAAGTTCAACCCGGTCGACTGGGCGGTGGTGGCAAGCCGCGAGGCTCTGCTCGCGAGCCCTGACTGGGGCTCGGTCGGTGGACGCGTGGCCCTACTGGCCGTACTCGCCGTGGTCATGACGTGGCTGTCGGCTCGGGCGTTCCGCGCCTACCAGCGCGCCATCTAACTAGCGTTGATCACGGGCGATTCGTGGTTAAGAGGCGTCTGATACCACGAATCGCCCATGATCAAATGCTGGCGGGCAGGATGCGGCCGGTGACGGCACCGAGTTCGACGCGAGTGCCGTCCGGGCCGGGCGCGGTAGCCGAAATGGTGACCTCGTCGCCGTCCTCGAGGAACGACCGCTCACTACCGTCAGCGAGCCGCACCGGCTCGGTGCCGTTCCAGGACAGCTCCAGGAAGCAGCCGCGTTGGTCACGTTCCGGCCCGCTCACCGTCCCCGACGCGTACAGGTCGCCGCAGCGCAGCGACGCGCCATTGGCGGTCAGGTGGGCAAGCTGCTGTGCGGCCGTCCAGTACATCCCGGCGAAGGGCGGCCGGGCCACGACCGTCCCGTTCCACCAGACCTTGAGGTCCAGCGCCATGCCCCACGGTTCGTCATCGCGTAGGTACGGAACCGGCTCGGGATCGCGCGCCGGGGGCTCCACTCGGGCGTGCTCCAACGCGGCCAGCGGGACCACCCACGGCGAGACGGACGTCGCGAACGACTTGCCCAGGAACGGCCCGAGCGGGACGTACTCGAAGGCCTGGATGTCCCGCGCCGACCAGTCGTTGACCAGCACGACGCCAAACACATGGTCGGCGAACGCCGATACCGGCACCGACGTCCCGAGATCAGTTGGCGCACCCACGACGAAGCCGACCTCGGCCTCGATGTCCAGCCGCAGCGACGGCCCGTACTCGATCGTGTCGCCGACGCGGCGCAGCCCCGACGGCCGGACGACGTCCGTCCCCGACACCACCACCGTCCCGGCCCGGCCGTGGTAGCCGATCGGAAGGTGCTTCCAGGCCGCGGGCAGCGCAGGGGAGTCGGGGCGGAAGATCTTGCCGACGTTTTCGGCATGCTGCTGGGACGCGTAGAAGTCGACGTAGTCACCTACGTCGAACGGCATGTGCAGCCGGACGTTCGCCGCCGGCACCAGATGCGGCTCGACCAGGTCGCGCTGCGCCTCGTCCCGGACCAGTTCGGTCAGCCAGCCCCGGACGGCCGCCCAAGCCTTGGGGCCCAGCTCCATGAACGGGTTGAGGCTGCGTTGCGCGAACACGTGCGCGCCGTCCAGGTTCTCCACGGCGGCGAGCGGCGCGAGGTCGAGGACGTACGAACCGATCGCGACGCCGACCCGTGGATCCTCGCCCTCGGTCGAGAACACCCCATAGGGCAGGGTGTGCGCTCCGAACGCGTCGTCCTCAGTGATGGGAACCCACGACGTGGCCGGCACGCGCTCACTCCTTTGTGAGAAGACCGAGATCGAGCAAGTCCTGCAGTGGTTCGTCGATGCTGCACG
This sequence comes from Jiangellaceae bacterium, assembly GCA_030146385.1. Classification (GTDB taxonomy): domain Bacteria; phylum Actinomycetota; class Actinomycetes; order Jiangellales; family Jiangellaceae; genus JASLBX01. Next base: position 4,505 of record JASLBX010000032.1, read on the forward strand.
AGCCGTACGAGCCGAACCAGGTTCGTACCGTAGCGGCTCGTCCCACCGGCAGCTCGCGTATCCGATCGGCAATCGTCCGCGCGTCGCGTTCGGCGAGAGTGCGCGCCAGCGCTGTGGCGTCTGCGCCGTCGAGCGCCTCGGCCACGGCCGTCAGCGCGTTGAGGAATCCGTGCTGTTCGACGCCATCACTGGTCGTGTGCCGGACGGCATGGTGCAGGCTGGCGGTGAACTTGAACCGGACGTCGAACTCCAGGCACGCCAGGACGAATTCCGCCACCTCGGACTCGCTCGGGAACGCGTCCGGCGTCTCTCCACCGGTCCGGAGCTTGGCCCGGTATCCGGCTACGGCGAGTTGGTCCAGGACGTCCTGCCAGCCGGGCGCGCGCGGTATCTCGACGTACATCGGCAGCTCGTCCGCGTCGTCGACGTCCAGCAGGGCTGCGTCCAGAGCGATGAGCGTCCGGCGGGCGGAGTCTTCCAAAGGCTCCCCGCGCAGCGGCACCTCGATGCCGCGGAGCTCGAGCTGCGGGTCGGTGAGCACGGACTGGACGGCCGGCTCGATGTCTCCGGGACCGCTCGCGACCACGATGACGCCGAGGCGGCTCGTCGCGTGTTGCGCTAGCTCGCCCAGCCGCGCGGCCGGGCACAGAAACGGGCCGACGAAGGGCGCGTACCACTCGCGGCGATGGCGCTCGTGCGCAGGGACAGCCTCCGGCATGGGCACGTTGCCGGGCGGGAAGAGCGCAGCGTCGTCGACCAGCCGGTGGAAGAGGAGGGGAAGAGTTGACACGCGTCGGACTGTAGCGCATCGTGTCAGTGAGCGTACAACTATGTCCGATAATCGAACGGATGACGTGCCATGGCTTTCTACCGCACTGTGGGTGAGATCCCGCCGAAGCGTCACACGCAGTTTCGCCGCCCCGATGGCGGCCTCTACTACGAGGAACTGATGGGCGAGGAGGGCTTCTCGTCCGACTCGTCGCTGCTGTACCACACGAGCGTCCCGTCCGCGATCGTCGATTCCCGGGTATGGGACATCCCGGACGCCCGGACGGTGCCGAACCATCCGCTCAAGCCGCGCCACCTGAAACTGCACGACCTGTTTCCCGAACGCGACTGGAAGGC
>JASLBX010000051.1 GCA_030146385.1 Jiangellaceae bacterium
GCGGCGTGCATCAGTCGCCGTCGACGAGTCGTTTCAGTAGGTCCCGGATCTCAGGCGCGGCCCGGAGGGCCTCCCGCATTCGCGCGAGGTCGGCCTCGGCCAGCATCATCGGTTGCCGCTGGAACTTGCCGTCGAGCCAGTACTGGCAGAAGCGCAGCGTTGATCCTGGGAAGTCGTCGTAACGGAGCAACTGGATGACGACCTCGTTGTGCTCGGTCTCGATGCCGACTTCGTCGATGACCTTCCCGTCGCCCCAGGGCATGGAGAAAGTGCGGGGCAGTTTCCGGTTGGCCAACGCTAGGAACCCCGCAGATCACAGATCATTCCGCGAGGATATAGCCGAGGGAAACGGCGACGACTGGCATCGCTGTTCGCACGGTGCACTGGAAATTCCGCTCAACGGCTGTTCGCCTGCTCCCTACGCTGAACGAATGCCCGTGACCGCGATCTTTCCCAAGTCCCGGGACAGGGAGCGTGTGGCGACCTTCTTGTGGGTCGATGGCACGGCGGCGACAACTCCCATCTGGGGGCGGCCTGAACGGCTACCTCACGACCTCGATCACTACATCGTCGAAGCCGCGTTCCTGCCACCGTACGGGTTCTGGAGCCTGGTCGAACAGCAATCGCCCTTCCCGTCTCTGACTCTGGTGAAGGGTCGCTGGCCCAAGGACAAGGCAGCGTGGTTTGAGCGTGTTGTCCGCAAGCACGGCACCGAGATGTTGAAGGCCGAAGCCACCGGCCTTGAGGTGCTGTTCGAGGCCGGAGAGGACGAAGTCGATCGCCTCATCCCAGAGCTTCGTCGTCGGCTTCGTACGTCCTATGCGCTGTCACCGGCGAATGCCTTTGCCGATGCGGCTCGCGAGCGGTTCCTAGACGCGCGCAACTTGCACCGAAAGGTCCACCGGGCGTGGCAAGGTGTGCCGTTCCGCGGTGCGCTCGCGGTGAATTTCCCGCCAGCCGCGAACCCAAAGATCTACGAACGCTTCGACCCTGAGGAGGTCGTGGCCGGCAACCGGCAGCGCTGACCGAGCCCAAGCCGTCGTGCGCGGCGATCGCCGCTCACAGAACGCGTGGCGTCCCGAGGGCCCAGGATCTATCGTCCCGTGTTGATGGCCGGGTTCCACGTGGCTTGGGTGATGGTGTTGGCGTTGGTCGCCTACGCCGAGGTGGTGGACGGGGCATGCCGCAATGGCCTGCGCCTCCTCGGGCCCATCGAGAATGAGCTGCCGGGCTCGACCGGTAGAGATCGACCCGGATCGGATGCACAGCTGGATGCGCTCCGGCGTTGGCGCCAGTGGTCAGGCGGCCGCTCGGCGGTGGATGGGGTGGACGGGCTGCGGCCTGTGTCGCGCCACTCGCAGTACCGCTAAATCCGCCAGCTTGTGACCAGGAAGGACCGCAGTCATGCCGCTGTTTCCACGCGCGCCGCAGCGCGCTGCCTCACCGCTCGTCGATCTCGATGTCACCGCCCTGCTCCCCGCCGTCCGCGCTCGACTCGACGGCCGCCGCTACGACGAGGCGGAGGCGCTTCGGTCGGCCGCGGCTGCGCTCGTCGATCGCCATCGACACGATCCGGTCGACGCTGCCGTCGAGGCCGTCGCGATCGGCGCTGCAGCCACACATCTCGTTCTGGGTGTCGATCTGCACGATCCCCAGTTGCTCGCCGGTCTCGGGCTGGCGACGGGACACGCCGTCGAGCTCCGCACCGGGGAGGGGAAGACGTTCGCTGCGATCGGGCCGGCCCTGCTGCTGGCCGCGGTCTACAGGAACGTGCACGTCGTGACCGCGAACCCGTACCTCGCGGAGCGCGACAGCAACTGGTCGGGCCAGGTGTTGCGCGCCGCTGGCCTGACGACCGGAGTCACACTCCCTGGACTTCCGCGATCAAAGACACGGCAGGCGTACAAGGCCGATGTCGTGTTCGGCGCCGGGAGTGACTTCGGTTTCGACCACCTTCGCGACCAACTCGTCCTCCCTGACGACCCACCGGTGCAGCGGGGGCGGCCGGCGGCGATCGTCGACGAGATCGACGCCGTGCTCCTCGACAACGCCCGCACGCCACTCGTGCTCAGCGGTCCGGCCATCGTCGACATCAGCGCCGTCCGCGAGGCCGACGGGGTCGTCCGATCATTGCTCGCCGACAGCGCCACCGTGCAGGTAGATCCCTCGCTTGGTCATGTCGAGCTCACCGCCTCCGGCATCGACGCTGTGGAAGCCGCCCTCGGGATCGGGAACCTCTACGACGGCGGGCACGAGGTGGACTGGCCGTTCCTGATCCGCAACGCCGTGCGGGCTCACGTGCTGTTGCGCATCGATCGCGACTACGTCGTCCATGACAGACGAATCGCCGTCGTCGACGAGCTCACCGGCCGGGTACTGCCGGGGCGCCGCTGGTCGGACGGGTTGCACCAGGCCGTCGAGGCCAAAGAAAATCTCGCCATTACGTTGGACCGGCGGCCGCTCGGACGGATCACGATCGGGAACTACTTCACCGGCTACGAAATGCTGGCCGGGATGAGCGGCACTCTCGAAGGCGCCGAAGACGAACTGGAAGCGGTCTACGGGTTGGCGACGCTCGCGCTGCCCACGAACCGACCGGTCCAACGAATCGACCATCCAGACCTGGTCGTCGCCGACGAAGCCCGGCGAGGGCCGGAGGTCGCTGACGACACCGCCGAACGCCATCGACGTGGCCAGCCGGT
>JASLBX010000092.1 GCA_030146385.1 Jiangellaceae bacterium
CGCCTCGAAGTCCCACTTCGGGCGGTGCTCGTCGCCGTCAAGGAATGCGGTCGCGGCATCCCGGCCCGACTCGAACAGTCTCTCGGCGGTCTTTGCGGTCAGATCGAAGTCGGTCGCCTTAACGCCGAACGTGTCGACGAAGATCGTGCGAGCGGCTACGTCCTCACGGTCGATGTGCATCCGGTCGTAGAAGCCGGTCATCGTCGACAGCATCGCCTTGGTCAGGGTGACGACTCCCCGGACGTCGTTAAGCCTGGTATCGCCGGGACGCCCGGACAGCTTGATCCCGAAGGTGGGCCAGCGGGGCTCGACGCCGTCCGTCCGGTCGAACACTCCCACCGGGAAGTTGGACAGCATCCCGCCGTCCACCAGCCATGCCGTGCCGTTACGGTCCGGGCAGCGGGCGGGTGTGAAGAAGTACGGAATGGCCATCGACGCACGCACGGCGTCCACGACGGCTATCTGGTCCGGGTCGACCTTGAACTGCGCCTGGTAGTCCCAAGGCAGTCGCACAAGCCGGCCGTTCGTGACGTCGGACGCCATCGTGACGAACCGGTAGCTGCGGGACGGCACCTCGCGCAGCGCCGCGTCGGCCGAAAGGTCGCCAAGCCGCAGGTCGGCGAACGTCCGGACGTTCTGCTCCGCGAGCATCTCCGCGAGCCATTTGCGTACGTAATCGCCGCGGCACCAGCCCTTGTTCAGCAGCACCTGCGCGGCGACGCCGACCGGCCCGAGCCGGCCGAGCAGCGGCGGATCCTGGAACTTGCGGTACTCGAGCGCCCGCATCATCTCGTGGAGGCGGTCTCCCCGGATGCCCGCCGCTACGAGTGCGCCGACGATCGACCCCGCCGACGTGCCGGCAATCTTGTGAAATCGATAGCCACGCTCGTCCAGCACCGAGATCGCGCCAGCAAGCGCGATCCCCTTGACGCCCCCACCTTCGAGAACGAGGTCTGCATTCAGTTGAGCGACCATGTGACTCATCCCCCTGGCCAGTTACCGATCCGCGTTGCAGCCGGCTGACGTGATGGAGAGCGATGGCATGTCGCCCCTGATACATGGACAGAACCGGGGGTACGATCCAGCCCGGGGGCCAGTGATGCGATTCCAGTTCGGCAACTGTGAGCTCGACTTGGATCGGGTGCAGTTGCGCGTCGACGGGACGGTCCGGCCGGTCGAGCCGCAAGTCTTCGACGTCCTCGTGCTGCTCGTGCAGCACCGCGACCGCGTGGTGTCGAAAGAAGAGCTGCTGGACGCGGTGTGGGACCACCGCTTCGTCAGCGAGTCGACGCTGACCAGCCGGATCAAGAGCGCACGCCAGGCAATCGGAGACGACGGGCAGGCCCAACGGTTCATCCGGACCGTCCACGGTCGTGGCTACCAGTTCGTCGGGGAGGTGCGTACGGGCCAACCCGCGACGGCGCGCCCGGCACCCGCGATCCCGCTCCCCGCCACTCCGACCATTGGCCGGGAGCGCGACATCGGCGCGGTTCTCGACCTGCTCGAACGAGCTCGCGTCGTCACGCTCCTCGGCACCGGCGGTGTGGGCAAGACACGGCTCGCGGTGGAGGTGGCGCTGCGATGGACGCCGGCCGAAGCGCGCTTTGTCAACCTCACCCAGGTGCGCGAAGCAGAGCTCGTTCCCGGGCTCATCGCTCAGGAGCTGGGAGTCCACAGCGCGAATGCCGCGGATCCGCGCCAGGCCCTTGAGGAAGCCATGCGCGCCCGGACGCCTCTGCTGCTTGTGCTCGACAACTTCGAGCACGTCATCGAGGCTGCGGAAATCGTGACCGCGATGGTCCAATGGGCTCCGGAGCTGCACGTGCTGGCCACCAGCAGGGCCCGATTGCAGGTTGCGGGAGAGCATGTCTTCGACGTCACACCGCTGCCTGTGGAGCCATCCGGGACGGACGGCGATGGCGTGGCGGATGCGGTCGCGCTGTTCAACCAGGCGGCGACGGCGATCGACCCGAGCTTCGAGCTTGGCCGACACCTTGCAGACGTCCTGACGATCTGCCGAACCGTCGACGGCCTACCGCTCGCCGTCGAACTGGCCGCCAGTCACGTGCGCACACTCCCGCCGCTGCTGCTGCGCACTCGACTCAGCGCCGGGCTCGGGACGGCCGCCGGCGCGGCGCGAGACCTGCCGAGCCGGCAGCGGACGATCCCGGCGACGATCGACTGGAGCCTGAAACTGCTGGATGAGGCGGAGCGCGCCCTGTTCGTCCAGCTCGGCGTATTCTCCGGGCCTGTCTCGCTCGAGGTGATCGAACAGGTGTGTCAGGTCCCGGACGAAACCACAGTTGTCGATTCACTCAGCCGGCTGGTCGACCAGAGCCTGGTCCGGCGCGTTTCCGGCCTGGCGGGATCGACCCGCTTCGCCCTGCTCGAACTCCTGAGGGAACGCGCCCGCGAGCTGCTTGCCGAGCAAGGCGATGCCGATGCCGTGGGGACCCGTCACGCGGAGCACGTCGCAACGCTCTGCGAGGACGTGGACGAGCGGAAGTGGACCGACCTTTCCGACCGGTGGATCGACGTCACCACCGAGTTCCTCGGTGAGATTCGTGCCGCACACCAGTGGGCGCAGGCGAGCGGCGACGTTCAGTTGGCTGCGCGGATCGCAGCAAGCCTCGGCACGTACTGGCATCGCGAGGGTCACTACCAGGAGGCGCGCCGGTGGGTCGGTGCCGCCCTCGACTCGGCCGACTCACTCGACCCGATGCTGGTGGCCAGACTCGAATTGGCCGCTGGGTTCTGTGAATGGGTCCGCGACAGGCGGGTCGCGCGGGTCCACTGGGAACGAGCCGTCGCAGCATTCCGGGACCTCGAGCATGAGCGGTACCTGGCCTACACGCTTGGATTGTCGTCGGGCACATACACAGCCGACCACGACCGCTACCCGGAGGCGATCGCCCAATGCGAGGAGGCGATCGAACGTGCCCGACGGGTGGGCTCGCTGCCACTGATCGCCCAGGTCTTGAACATCAAGGGGGAGCTGGCTCGTGTCCAGGGCGACTACGATGCGGCCCTCGCCGCGTACGAGGAGGGACGCGAACTCGCCGAGGCCTCCGGCGATCAGACCCACCTCAGCATCTTCCTGGCCAACCTCAGCTACATGGCCGAACACCGAGGCGAGTATAACGAGGCTCGCCGGCTGGCCCTCGAAGCGCTGTGGCTGTCCTGGAACCTGGGCCGCCGAATCATGGCGACCTGGTCGTTGTCCGAGCTGGCCGGTCCCGAGCTGGCGCTTGGACGACCCGAGCGCGCGGCCATCCTCGTCGGCGCCGCCGACCACGCCCTCAAGGTCATGGGCGCTACTCGCCATCCCGGCGACATACCCGAGCATGCACGCGTCGTCGAGGGCCTGCATTCTGCACTCGGGCCGACGGAGTTCCGCCGGCTGCACGCTGAAGGCGCCAGGCTCTCGCTGCAGGAGGCGGTTACGCTCGCGCTCACCGACCTCGACCGCGACTCCGCGCAGTCACGCGGACAGTTCCTTGTCAATCGCGGTCGGGAATCGGGGCTTGACGCGGATATCTCCTAGCCAGGCTTCGAGCTTGCCCGCCGCATCGGCGACCATCGTCGTCCCGTCCGAACCAATGTCTTCAAAGAGCCGGTAGGCGATCGCCCCGTCTGCGCGTTGTGCCCATCCGCCGACAACCCGGCCTCCCCACCACACGGTGGGCCCGATGTTGCCGCTGCGATCGTAAAGGTGCTCGCGAGCGAGCCCGCCGAGGTACCAGTCGCGGCCGGCCATCGCCCACCCCATCACGGCGGGATCCAGGCTGGGCAGGAATGCCGTCCACGCCTCCAATTCGGCGAACGGCTCAAGATCGTCCGGCAGCACATAGGCGGTTTCGCCGCCATCGAGCTCGACGTCGACGGCGCCGACTGCGGCCAGCACCTTGCGAGCCCGGCTGATCGTCCAGCCGGTCCACCACTTGAAGTCGGCGAGCGTGCCAGGGCCGAAGGCGTGCAGCCAGGCGCGAGCGAGTTGCTGCTCGGCGTCGGGCAGCGGCAGGTCGAGCGCCGTGCCGGGAAGCCAGGTCTCGACCAGCGCCCACCTGTTGACGCCGACCCACGACTTGACCGGCCGAGTGCGGATGACGCTGCCTTCCGCGGCGAGCTGGAACATGACGCGGGGCGCCATGGTGGACTTCGACTCGTACGGCTTACCGGGGGCGAGGACGATCTGTTCGCGCAATTGCGGGACGTCCGCGGCGATCTGCTGGGTCGTCGCCTCACCGCGGTTGGCCAGCGCTTGCAGGACGCCCGCCTCTGCCTGCGCGAGCCAGGTCTCGGCGTCGTCGGCGATGCCACCCTCGGCGATCATCTTGAGGTTCTGGCGCCGCTCCTTGGCCGCGATCGTATCGGTGCAGGCAGTCTGCACGGCCGGCCACAGCTCGGCCGGAAGCACGAACATCGTGCGCCGCATGCCGAGAACGCGTACGAGCGTCCGGTCGTCGTACAGCGCGGCGTCGAGCGCCGAAGGCGGCGCGTGACCGGTTCGCGCAGCCGCGGCCAGGTAGACCGACACCGGGTCGGTCGCGTGGTACGCCACGATGCTCTGCACCACCGCGTACGGGTTATCGACCTGGGCGCTCGTCGCCAGGTGATGCCGGACGGCGAGCCGAGACCGGCGCTCGTGCACTCCGATTGTCCTTGTGTTCATGAGTAACCGCTTCGCCGACTGGATTGTCGTGCCGGGTCGGCGATGGTACACGTGGTCGGTGACACGTGTGCGGCGTCTCGTGGCGGCACTCGGGCTGGCCTTCGTCCTTCTCGGCTGCGCATCGGACCCGGAGGACAGTGGAAGCGCCGAAGACGCGTGCCCGCAGCCGGACCCGCCGGCCGTCGCCGGAGCCGGGCCGTCCGTCCTGCCTGAGATGGACGACGCACCCACCCCGCACCCGTACACCGTCGAGGTGGTGGACCGGACGCCGCACGACACCGGTGCGTTTACCCAGGGCCTGCTGCACGCCGACGGTCTCTTGTACGAGAGCACCGGGCTTTACGGCGAGTCGGACGTCCGGCTGGTCGAGCCCGCGACAGGCGACGTGCTGCTTGATGAAGCGATTCCGGAGGAGTTCTTCGGCGAGGGCCTTGCCATGCACGACGGCCGACTCTTCCAGCTCACCTGGCAGGAGCAGCAGCTGTTCGTCTGGGATCGATGCAGCCTTGAGGAACTCGATCGGATCGACTACGCCGGCGAGGGCTGGGGCCTGATCAGCGACGGCGAGGTGCTCTGGCGCAGTGACGGCACATCGACGCTGTACCAGCACGACCCGTCGACCTTTGAAGTCGTCGAAACGGTGGACGTGGCCGACCGCGGCGTCCCGCTCGAGCGGCTCAACGAGCTCGAACTGGTCGACGGATACATCTTGGCCAACGTCTTCACCGAGCCGTGGATCGCCGTCATCGAGCCCGAGACCGGCGAGGTCACGGGGTGGGTGGACGGCTCTCCATTGGTGTCCGAGGTCGGCGCTACCGAATCGAATGACGTGCTGAACGGGATCGCGGTCGACCCTGAGACCGGCCGGCTGTGGCTCACCGGCAAGCGGTGGCCGACCGTGTTCGAGGTGCGCATCGTCCCTGGGGACGACCTCCCGCCGCCGGGACTGCGTTAGTAGTCATACCTCTGCGGGCATGCCATATGCCTATGACTGGCCTACGGCCGAGCCTCCAGAACCATGTTGATGGGGTTCTCAGCGACCCGGCGGACGTGCCGGAATCCGGCCTCAGTGAGCACTGCACGAAGCCGGTCTTCACCCGCCTGAGCCCCCAGGCTCAGGCCAACCGGCTGCGACAACGAGTTCGCCACGCAGAGGAACGTCGACGCGCCGTAATGCATCGCCGCGCCCGGGTTGTTCTCGATG
>JASLBX010000106.1 GCA_030146385.1 Jiangellaceae bacterium
GCGGGAACACCGGCGTCCTCGAGGTCCTCGGCCAGCCTGGTGGCGCCGTCCTTCGTACGGGTGAACACGATGCTGCGTGGGTTGGCGCGGACCAGCTCGGTGGTCACGTCCAGCTTTGCCTGGTGCCCGACTACGAGCACGTGGTGATCCATGGTGGTGACTGCGCCGGAGTCGGGATCGATCTCATGCCGTGCCGGGTCGGCCAGATGCCGGCGAACCAGGCGGTCGACGTCCCCGTCGAGGGTCGCCGAGAGCAGCAGCCGCTGACCGCCGGAGGGTGTGGCAGCCATCAGTGCCGATACGGCTGGGTAGAACCCGAGGTCGCACAGATGGTCGGCCTCGTCGAGCGTGACGATCTCGACGTCGTTCAGGACGCACACGCCACGGTCGATGAGATCCTGCAGCCGTCCCGGCGTTGCGATCACGAGATCGACGCCGCGGTCCAGCTGGCGGATCTGCCAGCCGTACGGGCTACCGCCGTAGACCGTCACGACGCTCAGCTTGAGGGCGGCGGCCAGCGGTTCCAGTGCGGACGCGACCTGGCCGGCGAGCTCGCGCGTCGGAACGATGATGAGCGCGCGCGGATGGTTGGGCTCGCTGCGCCGTCCCGCCAGCCTGGTCAGGATGGGCAGCCCGAAGGCCAGCGTCTTGCCAGACCCGGTGCGGGCCCGGCCGAGCACGTCGCGTCGGGCGAGGGCGTCCGGGATCACGGCAGCCTGGACGGGCGTGGGCTGGGTGATGCCGTCTACGCCCAGCATCTTCACCAGCTGGGTAGGCACGCCCAGCGGGCCGAACTCCGATGTCGACGGATCGAACGCGTCGATTGCCGCGCGCCGTGCCGGATCGGGCGCGTTCGTGGGCTGGCGTGGGCCGGAACGGCGGTTCTTCTTGGGGTAGGGGCGGCCGCGGGAGTGTTTCCGCTTGGGCAGGGTGGATTTTTCGACAGGCATGTCGGTGCTCCGGTCATCGGGCATGTTGCACGCCCGGACGCGGGCCGCGGGTGCGGCGCACGGTGAGCCGAGGGCATGCGTACCCGTGACGTCCCTGCGGACACTCCTCGTCCGGACACCGGGCACAAAGAAAGGCCGCGCTGTCAGCAGCGAGGCCTTGGCTGATTGCTAACTTACAGCGCCCGGTGGCCGATCGCGAAATGACTGGCGCTACGGCTCAAAGTCGACCGCCTCTACGGCCAGGCACGCTAAGCTCCGACCCCTTCCGCTGATCATCGGCGCTTTCCGGGCAATGTAGCCGAAAACTGCCGGTGATCAGCGGTGGACGGGTCGGGTCACTGTGTCGGCTGGCGGCGGACTTTGGTGTTCTGACCGGCGGCGATCTTCCACTGTCGGTCGCTCTTAACCATGACGTAGAGCGGCCGGCCGGGTTCTTCGTCGTGGAGCGGTTGGCCGTCGAGAGTCACCGGTTGTTGGTCGACCTGCACCAGGGCTACATCGGGACGGACGAAGACGACATTGGCGACCTGGTAACGCGCGGTCGATGTGGCCATGCTTCCCGGCAGAACTGATCGCGTGAATTCGCTCATCTCGTCCAGGCCGGTCAGTCTCTTCCCGAACGCCGTCACCCACACCGCATCGTCGGTGAACAGCCGAAGGAAGGCGTCGGAATCTTTATGCTGTTGCGCACGCTCCACCCGGTGGACAACGTCATGGACGGCGTCCAGGTCACCGCGTTGTGCAGCATCGTGGTACATCCTCTGTTCCTCTCTACATCTCACGTCATCACCGACGCTTCCGAGGTCTTTCGGTAGGAGCCATTGAGCAGGTCCTGCACGGCCGGGCCCATCCTTGGTCGCCAGCCGAGAAGGGTGCGCGCGCGATCGCCACTGACAGACTGGCTCAGCGAGAGCGCGTCGGCGAATTGCTCGCCGAGTGCAACCGCGGCCTCGCTGTGTGGCCAGCGCTCAGCTGTAGATCAACGGCTTGCCGGTCCCTTTGAGCGCTGTGACCAGTGCCTTCACCACAGCTGTGTCCACCTCTTCATCAATGGGGGTGGCGACGTTGACCACAGCGTCGATGTCATCTGTGACAGCGGCCGCCAACGTCCAGGGCTTGGCCAGGTCACCGCGCCGCACCTCCCCGTGCACGGCCGACGCGTCGTCGCGCCGGACAAACGAGACGACGTCAAACGCCGTGGACAGTCGCTCGCGAACGGCCGTTCCGACATAGCCCGTCGCGCCGATGACGAGAACTCTCATTTGGTCGCCTCCTCCCAGCGCGCCTTGTACTCGGCCACGCCGGTCATCGATTCGTTACCGAACGTGACATGACCAATCGGCACGAGGCCCTCAACGGCCTCGACAACGCGCGCTACGGTGCTGACGTCGAACCCGCCGCACAACTCGATGAGCTCGATGCCGGAGTCCTGCAACTCGCGCGCCACGGTCGGTGCATCCGACGCATTGGGAACAGGGACGATCACGCTGCGCTGCCCGTTCTTGTCGAGCACGAAACGGTCGGCGTCCGCGTCTGCTCCTGGGTGCTCATAGATGTAGGCCCACGTGCTGGTCATGAGATTTCCCTTCTTGAGTTCGGTTCGGTTGGCGCGTGCGTTAGGGCGCGGGAGTGCGCATTCGAGGTCATCAAGACGCGCGAGTGACGTTGGACTCCGCAGATCTGCCCGGGCTGAGGGTCTTGGCCAGTTCTCGTCGGTAGAGGATGGGCTGCGCGGCGATGTTGTTGGCTGCGAAGTTCGCCAGAACGAAGCGGCGGAACGTCGGCCGAAAGAGCAGACTCGGCAAGAAGGCCCGGAAGTTCGGCCAACTTGCGTGGTTGATGATCCCGTTGTCGGCGGACTCGCCGGGCAACGGCTCGAGGAGCGTCGAGTTGGGCAATGCTGTCTTGGCCTGGAACCAGCCGGCCGTGTACTCGAATACCGGCACCAGGTGCTCGTTGTCGTCGGCGTAGAAGAAGTTGAACAGGTAGACGTGGTCTGGCGCGTGGTCGACCTCGCCCAGCCGAACGGCATTGCGTGCGACGACCTCGTGGACGTAGCGCGCATGCGACCGCAACGTGTGAGCCAGCTTCTCGTAGGCGGGATCCTGCCGAATGGCTGTCGCCGCCTGCGGATCTGTCATCCGGATGAGCACCACAACGTCATAGCGAGCGTGGTGAACGTCGCGGTCGGTCACCAGGTCATCGCCTGACCGGTTGGCGATCAGCACACCGCGGAACGTGACCGCCTCCACCACGTCGGGTCTCGCCGTCAGCTGGGCGCATTGGGTCGCGAGCCTGGCGAGGAGGCGTCGCTTTGCCGCTCCGGTTCGGATTAGCGGTCCTCGCCAACGCCCCACCTCGGCAGCGAGGAGGACGTATCCGTTGGCGTGCGGGGGAATCATCGTGGCCTTGACAGCCAAGTGATCGTTAACGATCCGCATCTTTGCTTCTCCCTTCATTCGAGCGCTGTCCTCCTGTTCTGGGACGTGCCGGAATCAGAGTGCCGCTCTGGCAGGGGGCTGCACATCAGGCAAAGCACTTATATGTGGCCTGGTCCGTGCCTTACTTGAGGGTCGTAGCATCCTGGTAATGCGCCGATCTCGGGTGGCACGATGACCCGTGTGGGAGAGTTCCGCAGCGCTGATGAGCTCGTCGGCAGAACGAGTGCAATGAGGCAGCTCACTGAGGCCTACAACCGCGTTGAGCAAGGCGAGCCGGTGATCGTGCTGGTGAGCGGTGAGGCCGGAATCGGGAAGACGAGACTCGTTGACACCTTCGTCGCAGAGGTCGCGGACGCGCACAAGCTCGTGGGTGCGTGCCTTGATCTCGTCGATGTACCACTCCTCCCGCTGACGTCGATCCTTCGGAGTTTCGTCCGTAGCGAGGGCGCCCAAGGACTTGTCGAGGTTGTCCCGGAGTCCGCTGTGCGGGAGTTTGCCGTCCTGCTCCCAGACCTGGGTGATCCGCCGCCGAGCACGGTCGCTTCCCAGCCGCGGCTCTTCGGAGCCGTTCTGACCCTGCTTGAAGGGCTGGCTGCGCAACGGCCGGTCGTGCTGGTGATCGAGGACGTGCACCTGGCTGATCAGTCCACCCGTGAGCTGCTTATATACCTTGCCCACCAGGTCGATGCCGCGCCGGTCATGATGTTGTTGACGTGCCGCGAGTTGCCGGCTCGCCATCCTGTTCGGCCGGTGATCGCCGAGATCGCCCGCGACGCGGACGTGGTCCGGGTTAATCTCCAACGGCTCTCGCAAGCTGATGTTGGCCGGCTTGCGACAGCGATCCTTGGGCACCGGCCGCCAGCGCCGATGCTCAGGGATGTGTGCGCACGCAGCGAAGGGAATCCGCTTTACGTCGAAGCCCTGGTGGCCGATGCAGACCACTCGCCAGGTAGGACATTGCGTGAGATGCTGCTGCTGCCAGTAGAGCAGTTGCCCACGGCCACTCGTCGCGCTCTTCGTGCCTTGGCCGTGGGCCAGGCTGTTGAGGTCGAGCACGCCGTGCTCGCATCAGTGTCGGATCTTTCTAACACCCAGCTCGAAGACGCTTTGCGGCCGGCGATTGACGCACACCTTGTCGTCATACGAGGCTCCGGATACGCGTTCAACTCCGGGTTCTTCTGCGACCTCGTGTACGAGACAACGCTCCCCAGCGAGCGGACTCGCCTGCACCACCGCTTCGCCGAAGCACTTGCCGCTACCAACGGCCACGACGGACGCCGGACACTAGAGATCGCGCATCACTGGTATGCCGCGGGCGAGACCATCCGGGCGTTCGACGCCACGATGCAGGCAGCGGCGTCCGCACGGACCATGTTCGCGCATGGCACGAAGGAGGAGTGCGAGTGGGCGCTCGCCCACCTCGAGCA
>JASLBX010000126.1 GCA_030146385.1 Jiangellaceae bacterium
CCCGGTGGAGCTCGGCGAGCATGTGCGTGACCACGACGACGCCCGCACCCGCCTCGCGCCATTCGGCAATGTGGTCCCAGAAGTTGTCGTACGTGCCGCGGTCGAAGCCTTGATACGGCTCGTCGAGCAGGATCAGCGGCGCGTCGGCCAGCAACGCCAGGGCCAGGTTGATCTTCTGCCGGGTGCCCATGGACAGCTCTCGCACCGTCCCGGTCTGGTCGCCGGGAAAGCGCAGCCAGCGAAAGATCCCAGCACCCCGGTCCCGCGCCAGCGCCGCAGACAGTCCGAGCCCGGCGCCGACGTAGCGGACATGCTCGTCAGCCGTCAGGTGATCTATCAAGCCCGGCTCCTGCGGGCAGTACGCGACCCGCTCGGTACGGGCGACGGTGCCGCCGTCCGGCGCGAGCAGTCCGGCGCAGATCCGCAACAGCGTCGTCTTGCCGGCGCCGTTCTCACCGACGACGGCGACGGCCTCGCCGCGCTGAACCTCGAATGAGACCTTCTTCAGCACGGTACGCCGCCGGTACGCCTTCGAGGCGTCTCGGACGGACAGCACGACAGTCATCACTCGCCCCCCAGCCGGTCAGCGCGACGGCGCCGCCTTCGGGTCAACAGTCGTCGGTAAGCGTCCCGGAGCTCAACCGCCAGGCGTCCCTTCCGGATCGGGAAGAGTTCCCGGCCGGCGGCCGAGCCCGGCACGGCGCGCCCGCTCGCCCGCCGACGCCCGGTCTGGGACCTGCAGCTTGGTGAGAATCTCGGAGACGAGGTTCCGCACGGTCTTCAGCGTGATGCCGAGACGGTCTGCGATGGCCTGGTTCTTCAGGCCGCGAGCGAGCAGCTCGAGGACGTCCCGCTGCCTGGGCGTGAGCTCCTGAAAGGGATCGGGCCGGGCAAACCAGTCGGCCATGCGCGCCGCGAGCGCCGTCCCGAAGACAGCCTCGCCTCGCGCCACGGCCTCCACACCGAGCATGATCTCGTCGGGATGCGCGCCCTTCAGCACGTAGCCGAGCGCGCCCGCCCGGACGGCGTCGAAGACCAGCGAGTCGTCGTCGTACATAGTGAGCACGAGGACGCGAGCCCTCGACCGCGCCGCGAGCTCCCTGATCGTGGCGATTCCGCCGGGCCCGGGCATGTTGAGGTCCAGGACGACGACGTCAGGACGGCTTGTCTGGACGCTCGACAGGACTTCGTCACCGCTCGCCGCCTGACCGACGACCTCGATCCCGGGAGAAGCCGACAGCAGTGCTTCGAGACCGGAGAGGAACACCGGATGGTCGTCGGCGATCAGAACCTTGATCACGCTGCGTCCCCTCCCGTCGGCAACACGGCCCGCACCACGGTGCCGCGACCCTGGCCGGGCTCGACCCGGCAGACACCGCCGAGCTCTTCGGCCCGCTCGCGCATCGAGGTCAGGCCGACGCCGGCCCGGAAGCCCGCGGGCAGGCCCGGGCCGTCGTCGACGACCGTCACGGTGAGTGTGCCGTCCGCCGCTGACAGGTCCACAGCGCAGTGGGCCGCCGTGGCATGCCGCGACACGTTGGTCATCGCCTCGGCCGCGATCCGGTACGCGGCCGCCTCGACCGCCGCGGGCAGTGCTCCCACGCCATCATCGTGGACATCGATCTCGACGCCGTTGAGCGACCGGGCGTGCAGGCGCAACGCCTCGGCCAGGCCGAACTCGTCCAGAGCCGGTGGACGCAGGTCGTAGGCGAGGTGCCGGATGTCGGTCACGAGTTCGTCGGCGTCGGACCGGACGGCGCTCAGCGCCGCTGCTGCGGCCGCAGGGTCGGAGTTCACCAGGCGCCGCGCTGCTTCGGTTCGCAGGCTGAGACCGGCCACGACCGGACCGAACTCGTCGTGCAACGCTCGGCGGAGCGCGCGGCGTTCTTCCTCGCGGGTCAGGACCAGCCGCTCCCGCGACCGCTGCAGGTCCGAACGCAGATTCACCTCGCGCGCCGCAGCGCTCACGCGGCGGGCCAGATCGTCGATCAGGCGCCGGTCCGTCCGGCTGAACGACGCTCCGGGCGCACGGGGCGCGACCCGCAGCCGCCCGATGGGCTCGGTTCCGTCGGTCAATGGAACGTCCAGCAGGCCGTCCTCGGACGCGGGCAACCACGACGGCGGACGCCCGGCGGCGGTGCGTTTGCCGGCGACCTCGATCTCGACGAACCGCACCCGCAAGGCGTCGGCCACGTCGTCGACGACCGTGCCGAGCAGGCTGCTCTGGTCGGCCACGGCGTCGAGCCGCCGGCCCAGCCGACTCAGTGCTGAGTAGGGGTCGTTCCGATCGCCGTACATCAGCCGGTCGACGGTGCGCTGAAGCAGCAACCGCAGCGGATTGACGGCTACCGCCACGATGGCCGTCGCGACGATGGCCGCGGGCGTGGTCGCTTCGATTCCGAGCACGCCGGCCGTCGCGGCAACTGTGGCGAAGTACAAGGTCGCCACGGCAGCGGTGAGCAGGCCGTAGACGAGTCCTCGGTGCAGCACGACCGTGAGGTCGAACAGCCGGTATTTGAGCAGCGCGACCGCGAGGCAGATCACAAAGGGCAGGCCGGAGAGGCCGATCAGTTGGGTCGGCAGGCCCTCGCCCACGAGCACCTCGGGTATGAACCAGCCGGCCAGCCCGCTGGTCGCCGAGAGAATCCCGCCGCCGGCGAGCCAGCGCATCTGCTGGCGCTGGACCGCGTCGAACCGCTGGTGCAGGCGCCGCACCGACAGCCCTATGACGGCCAGCAACGTGGCCACAGTGACAAGGGACGTCCCTACGATCGAGCGGCCGATCCAGTCCACGACGCTGGTGCTAGGCAGTGCGGCCGCTGCCGCCCAGGCGGCTTGGACGATGACGGGGGCGGTGTAGACAGCGCGCCGGACCCAGCGTGGCCGAGCCTCGAGGTGCGCGGACGGCTCAGGAAAGAGCAGGATGAAAGTCCAGACTCCTGCCCAGCCAGTGACGTAGAACAGTTGCGTCGTGGCGACGAACAGGGCAAGCAGTGGCCCGGAGAAGACGCCGACGACCGGCAACCCGAGCATCGTCGGGACAGTGCTCGCAGCGATGCCCGAGGCGAAGACGAGCAGCGCGCCGGTCGCGGCATCCAGCCGCCGCCAGGCGATGTACATCACGATGACCAGCAGGGATCCGATGAACAGCAATGCCGACCAGGCCGGTGCCAGCCGGGATCCGAGGCTCGGATCCACGAGAGTGACCGGCGTGGCGTCACCGTTCGGGCCGACCGAGTACTCCACCTGATCGCCGACTACCCAGCGCTGATCGGCCGGCCCGCCGGTCAGTGCGCGGCCGTCCACGGCCGTCACGAGATCGCCGTCGCGCATTTGCGTGTCCGTTGTCCGGCAGGTGCCGGCCAGATCGACGACCACGCCGCCGTCGGTCCACGATCGTGACGCTGGGCCGATCGCGGTGCAGTCGGCTGGGGTGCCCGTCCAGAGCACGACGAAGACCACGCCCACGGCAAGCATCAGCGTGGAGATCGACAGCGGCACCCACCGCCTGGTCACGGCCCCAGCATAGAAGCGGGCCTTTGCCTTCCCTTGATCATCGGCACTTTCCGGCTAGATAACCCGGAAATGCCGGTCATCTGGTTGCTCTGGCGTTCCCGCGCGTAAGCCCGCCCTCTCCCGCGTAGGGAGACTAGCCTGGGCGGGCGTGACACCGACTTCGGGACGTTTTCGGGCAGCTTGCTCGCTCTGCACCTGCTCCGCGTCCTTGCCGAGGGAATGCGGCGCGAGGCGACGGCGCTGCCTCTTGATCGGTTCGACCGGGTGGTCGAGCACCTCACCCAGCGTTACGGCTGGTCGTGAGGGACCGCGCGAGTTTGGTCCGCCGTCTCACGCCCTGGTAATCTTTGGGGTCGCGTGCGCGCGTCCATGAACAGTCGCGGGCACCGAGGTTCAGGATCGCGCCAGGATGGCAGCCCTGACGACCGTTCCACCCACGACATACTGACGCGAGGCAGAACTGTGGCAAACATCAAGTCCCAGAAGAAGCGCAACCTGACCAACGAGAAGGCCCGGCTGCGCAACAAGTCGGTCAAGTCGTCGCTCAAGACGGCCGTCCGGCGCTTCCACGAGGCCGCTGACGCCGGCGACGCCGACAAGGCCACCGCCCACGCTCGCGACGCCAGCCGCAAGCTCGACAAGGCCGTGTCCAAGGGTGTCATCCACAAGAACCAGGCCGCCAACCGCAAGTCGTCGATCGCCAAGAAGGCCGCCAGCCTCTGAGCGGCGCAGCCGCCAAACTCCGGGCCTGAAGCAGCACCCGCTGCTTTCAGGCCCTTTTTTCATGGCCGGCACTACGCGGCGCGGGCGGTACCCACTTCGACGATTGCGGTGGTCAGCGCCAGCGTCGGATCGTTGCCGGCTCCCTTGACCTGAAGGTCCGCATCGGCGACGGCCCGGATCGCGCGCACCAGCCCGCCTGGCGTCCAGCCGCGCAGCTGGGACCGGAGCATCTTCAACTTCCACGGCGGGACTCCGAGATCGCGCGCGAGATCGGCGTCACGTACCCCGCGGGGCGCACCGCTCAGCCGGGCCAGCGAGCGCAGTGCCGTCGCGAGAGCCGCCGTAACGAGCACCGGGTCGGTACCGGTCTCGAGCGCCCAACGCAACTGCTCGAGCGCATCGGCGGTGCGCCCCTCGACGGCTCGATCCGCCACTACCCAGCCCTTGACTTCCGCATGCCCCTCGAAATATGTGGCCACCGCCGCAGAGCCGATGACCCCACCGCCGGCGTCGGCCGCTAACTGCGCAGCGGCAGAAGCCAGGCCCCGCAGCTCGCCGCCGATTGCCTCGACCAGCGCGCGGGCCGCCCCCTGCTCGATGCGACCGCCGTGGGAGGCGAACTCCGACCGGACGAACTCGACCTGGTCGTCGGCCCGGGTCAGCCGGTCGCACGCGACCTCACGGACGCCCGCTTTGCGGAGCTCGTCGAGCAGCTTCTTGCCCTTGACGCCCCCAGGGTGGACCAGCACGAGAGACACGTCCTCGATCGGCGCCTTGCAGAACGCCACGAGCGCCTCGCCGGTGGCGTCGGCCACGTTCTGGATGTCATTGACCACCACGACCCGCCGGGATGTGAACAGCGACGGGCTGACGTACTCGTTCAGCGCCGCAGCCGAAAGCTGCCCGCCGTCGACCTCGGTGACGTCGGCGTCAGGGTCCGCCGCGCGGGCCTGGCTCACGACGGCAGCGACGGCCCGCTCGGCGAGCAACGCCTCAGGCCCGACAGCGAGGGTGACGGGGACGTTCTTCGGCGGCATGCCGCCAAGTCTGACACGCCCGCCCGACAGCAGCCCGATGTCATTCCGCGAAGACTCCGACCTCCTGAGTCGAGACGCCGAGCCGGCCATCGGACGTCCGAACCACGGCGATCGCGCCGTCCTCATCGGTCCGCCACACGGCGGTGCCCGCCTCCTCCAACGCTCGCATCGTGTCGGGCGAGGGATGACCATGCCGGTTGTCCGACCCGACCCCGATCAACGCGACTTCCGCGCCGAGAGCCGTCAACCAATCCGGCTCCTGGAAGCGCGACCCGTGATGCGGCACCTTAAGCACGTCAGCACTCAGGCCAGGTTCGGCCCGCGCGAGAGCCCGCTGGGCCGGCGGCTCGACGTCCCCGGTCATCAACACCCTCGTCCCGTCCAGAGTGACATCAAGCACGACGCTGCCGTCGTTGGCGGCAGGCTCGCCCACGCCGATGATCCGGGCCGGCCAGATCACGCGCATCTCGATCGAACCGAGCCGGCGCTGCTCCCCCACCGCGGCGATCGTCATCGGGACGTTCGCAGCGGCGAGCCAGCCCGCCACGGCCTCCGCCGGCTCGGCCGGCTCGGCCAGTGGCGACACCATCACCTCACCGACGCGACGCCCGTCCAGGACGCCCGGCAGCCCATCCACATGATCGGCATGAAAGTGCGTCAGCACGACGAGCGGGACATGGGCCACGTCAAGCTCGTCCAGGCACCGGTCGACCTGATCCGGGTCGGGCCCGGCGTCCACGACGACAGCAGTCGATGGCCCGGCGCGCATCACGTACGCATCGCCTTGCCCCACCGAGCACGCTACGAGAAACCATCCCGGAGGCGGCCAGCCGGGACTAGGCGCAAAGACCAACGGGACGGCCGCCGCCACGGCGACGCCGACCGACAGCAGTGGCCGCCTGAGCACCCGGGGCAGCGCCACGATCAGCATC
>JASLBX010000163.1 GCA_030146385.1 Jiangellaceae bacterium
CGCCTCCTGCGCCGCGAGCCGGACGGTTCGCTGGTCCTGCATGCCGACCTTTCCGAGGTCTCTGACAGGCCGTGGAACGACATCGTGGTCGACGGTCGTGGCAACGCCTACGTGAACAACATCGGCTTTGACTTTCCTGGCGGCGAGTTCGCGCCGGGCCTGGTCGTACTCGTCACCCCGGAAGGCACTGTTGCTCAGGTCGCCGACGACGTCTCGTTTCCGAACGGCATGGCCATCACGCCGGACGCCGGGACGCTCATCGTTGCCGAGTCGTACGCCGAAAGGCTCACTTCGTTCGACATCGGCGAGGGCGGTGGGCTGAGCAACCGACGGGTATGGGCCGAGACCCCCGGCGACCACCCGGACGGTATCTGCATCGATGCCGAGGGCGCTGTCTGGTACGCCGACGTGGGCAATCAGCACTGCGTGCGAGTACGCGAGCGTGGCGAGGTGTTGGCCACGGTCGACCTGGACCGGGGCGCTTTCGCCTGCGCGCTTAGCCGCGGGGACGATCCGCGCCTGTTCGTCGTCGGCCAGAACTGGGGCGGACCCGAGTCACTCGAACCGAGCGGACAGGTCGTGACCTTCCCGGCGCCCGCGCCAGGCGCAAGAAGGCCCTGATTCTGTATACCGTCGGCGCGCCTGCTGATGAGTCGAGTGGGATTCCGCCCGCTCGGGAATGGGCCGCGTTTCCAAAGCCGACCCGGCCGCTCTATCCCAGGCAGGGCGTTCACGGCCGGGCACCCAGGGGCTGATCAACCTGTCAGGTACCGCTGGATCGTCGGACCGATCTGCTCGACCAGCACGTCCCGGTCGAGGGCGACGACGGGCGGCAGTCGCAGGATGTGTCGCGTGAGAGCCAAGCCGAGAAGCTGGCTTGCGATAAGTCCGGCTCGTCGCGATGCCTCGCCGGAGTCGCGGACTACCGACGCCACCACCGGTACGAGTTGGCTCGCAAATGCGTGCCGCATCCGGTCGCGAGCGGCCTCGTCGGTTGCCGCCGAACGCAGCAGCATGAGCAGAGCGTCGTCCCCCGGATCCCCTTCCCAGCGCTCGAGGAAGTGCGCTACCAGCACCTTTCCCAGCTTCGCTCGTGGGACGCCCGAAAGGTCGGGCAGGCGCAGGTCGACGTTTACCGCTGCGGCGAACAGCTGCGCCTTGGAGCCGAAGTAGCGCATCACCATCGACGGGTCGATCCGGGCGTTTGCCGCGATCGCCCTGATCGTTGCCCGGTCGTAGCCGTCGGCGGCGAATCGCGCCTGGGCGGCGCGCAGGATCGTCGCACGGGTCGCGTCGGACCGCCGGGACGGCGGCGCCTCGTAATTCATGTCAACGACTGTAGGCTAACATCCGTTGACCGTGGCAGCCAAGCCATCGTACCGTGGTGCCAACACACGTTGGCCAACATACGTTGGCAAGCTGCGGGGGCGTGCCTATGACACCTCGGCCCTACGACATCATTGTGGTCGGAGCCCGTGCCGCCGGCGCGGCGACGGCGATGCTGCTCGCTCGTGCTGGACTGAGCGTGCTCGTCGTGGACAGGTCGCGATTCCCGAGCGACACCCTTTCGACGCACGCGATCCAACTCACCGGTGTCTCCCGCCTGCGCCGATGGGGCTTGTTTGACCGACTCCGTGCCGCCGGCACTCCGATCACCCGTGAGGTTCGATTCGATCTCGAGTTCGCAGTGCTCCAGGGCCGCTTTCCCGAGTACGACAGTGCAGACGCGCTCCTCTGCCCGCGGCGGACCGTACTGGACGCGGCGCTCGTCGACGCCGCCCGCGAGGCCGGCGCCGAGGTCCGCGAGAACGTCACTGTCGAGGCGCTCATCTGGGACGACAACCGGGTATCGGGGATTCACGCGCGCGAGCGCGCAGGTGCGACGTTCGAAGAGCGAGCCGGGCTGGTAGTCGGCGCGGATGGCAAGCACTCGCTCGTCGCGGCCGCAGTCAACGCGCCCGTCTACCGACGAGTGCCCACCTCGACCTTCGCGAGCTACACGTACTGGTCCGGCTCCGACGTCAGTAGCGAGATCTACCAGCGGCCCGGCCGTGCGGCGGTGGCGGCCTTTCCGACCAACGACGATCTCGCCGTCATTTTCGTCTCCGCGCCGCTGGCTGACTTTCCCACCTTCCGAACCGACGTGGAAGGCCACTACCTGAAATACCTCGACCTCTGCGGCGATCTCGGGGAGCGGGTACGAAGTGGCGTGCGGGCCGAACGATTCCGGACGACGCCCGATCTACCTCACCAGTTCCGCGTCCCGCGCGGCCCCGGGTGGGCGCTCGTCGGTGACGCCGGGCTCGTCCTGGACCCCATCAGTGCGCAAGGGATCAGCCAAGCGTTCCGGGACGCCGAACTGCTCGCCGAAGCCGTGACCAGCGCCTGGGCGGCAGGCGAACCGCTCGACACCCGCCTAGCGCGCTACCACGCAGAGCGTGATGCCGCGGCCAGACCGATCTTCGACTTCACGACGAGGCTCACCGAACACGCCCCACCGAGTCCCAGACAGCGCATGCTCATGTCGGCGATCGCCGAGCGGCCCGACGCGACCCGAGCGTTCCTCGGCGTGTTCGCAGGAACGGTCCCCCAAGAACAGCTCTTCTCCCTCCGATCCGCGATCCGGCTGCTTGGCTTACGACGCCTGATCAGGAGGCCCGGCGCCATGGCAGTATGACGGCTGTGGACGGTGGTCGCGTCGACGTGTTCGAGGCCAACCGATCACGGCTGTTCGGATTGGCCTACCGGATGCTCGGCGAGGCCAATGAGGCGGAGGACGTTGTCCAGGATGCGTACCTCCGGTGGGCCCAGAGCAAGGACGTCGAAGTCCCTGAAGCGTGGCTGACGAAGGTCGTGACCAACCTGTGCCTGAACCGGCTCACCTCGGCAAGGGCCCGGCGCGAGACCTACATCGGGCTGTGGTTGCCCGAGCGGTCGTCACGACGGACGGGAGGCTCGGCCCGCTGGACACCGTCGAGCAGCGCGATTCGGTCTCGTTCGGTGTTCTCGTCCTGCTGGAGCGGTTGACGCCGCCCGAGCGGGCCGTGTTCATCCTCCGCGAGGCGTTCGGACACCCGCATCGCGAGATCGCCGAAATCCTGTCCACCGATGAAGCTCATTCACGCCAGCTGCACCGCCGCGCGCGCCAGCGGGTCGGCGACGCGGGGCGCCGGTGTTTCTCCGCAGACCGCCACCAGCGGGACCGGATCGTGCAGAGCCTGCTCGCCGCCGTCGAGAACGGGAGTGTCGAGCAGCTGGAAAGCCTGTTGGCCGACGATGTCGAGGCGTGGTCGGACGGCGGCGGCCGCGCAGCCGCCCGGCGGCCCGTGCTCGGCCGCGACAAGGTCGCCCGCTACCTGTTAAGGCTGAGCAAGCGGCCGGAGGCCGTGCAAACACGCGCCCAACTCGTCGAGGTCAACGGCGAACCCGGCACAGCGTACTACGACGGCGACACGTTGATCGCCGTCTCCGTGCTGGAGATCGCCGGCGACAAGGTGGCGGCGATCAGGCTCATCATCAACCCCGACAAGCTCGCCTGGTGGCTCGCCAGCTGGCGCAACCCAGCCAGGCGTGACCGGGATCACATCTCCGTCTGTCACGCTTCGGCCCGGACCCCGGTTCAAGAGAGTGTCAGCCCGAAAGGAGAACCCACGTGAGTCGTTTGACACGGGAGTCGTACGTCGCGGCCATCCTCGCCGTGGCGGCGCTCTTCTACGCCGGCACCGGGGTGTGGGCGTTCGCCGCGCCGCAGTCGTTCTACGACGTGATCGCCACCTATCCCCCGTACAACGCCCACTTCCTGCGGGACATCGGCGCGTTCCTGATCGGACTCGGCGGCGCCCTGCTCGGGGCTCTCATCTGGCGCGACGTCCGCTTCGTCGCGCTACTCGGCGGTACCGTCGCCGCTGTCGTCCACTGGGCGTCGCACGTGATCGACCGCGACCACGGCGGCACCTTCGCCGACGCGTGGCTGACCGGCGCCTTCGCGCTGCTGCTACTCGTCGACCTGACACTCCGGACGGCGGCACGCAACACCAGCGCGCGGACCAGCGTCCCGACCACGACCGAAGGAGCGGCCCGATGAGGGCATTGGTGACAGGCGGAACCGGAGTCCTGGGCCGAGA
>JASLBX010000170.1 GCA_030146385.1 Jiangellaceae bacterium
GCGCTCCGGCACGCTCTGCCGCCGATGGAGGTACGCGTCCAACCGATCGGCCCAGCTGGCGTCCGCATCGAGGTCTACGACGCGGCCGGTGAGCAGTGGCCGATGGAAGACGGCGCTCCCCTCGACGCCGAGGGCGGCCGGGGAATCGAGATCGTCGCCGCGCTCGCGTCGCGGTGGGGCACCGAGTCAGCCGACTCGGGCAAGCTGGTCTGGGCCGAACTGGACTGATCAGTCGGGCGGCAGTTCGGCGAGCCCGGACCACGGCGCGCGCTCTGGGATGTGCGCCCTTCCCTCCGGGCAGGCCGGACGGAACTCGCACCACGCGCACTGTGCTGATGGCCGCGGCGGGAAGACCTCGTCGCCGGCCTGCCCTGCCGCGAAGGCCGCATCGGCAGCGACGCACTCGCCCGCGATGTCGTCGGCTCGGCCGAGATGCCGGTCGATCGAGCGTTCGTCGTGGTCCCACGTCACGACGTCCCCGGTCGGGAGGTGGTGCAGTTCTACGCGGCGGCAGGGCCGGCGCAGCGTCCGGGCCGCGGCGGCCGCGTACACCGCGAGGGCGAGCGACGACCGCGCGTCGTCGACGGTCAGCATGTGCCGCCCGGTCTTGTAGTCGACCACGACCAGTTCACCGTCGGGTTGCTCGTCGATCCGGTCCACCCGACCCGACAGGGCCATCCGGCCGTACACGGTCGACACCGTCCGTTCCACCCCACGGGGCTCGTTCGCAGGGTCGAGCTTGGCGACGTACCGCTCGACCATTGCACGGCACCGAACTCGCCATTCGTCCGCCTGCCCGGCGTCCCGGAAGCCGTCCGTCCGCCAAGCGCGGTCGAGCAACGCCCCGGCAGCGGCGACCGTCCGGCGCTCCAGCGGCAGGCGCCACCAGTAGGCAAGGGCGACGTGGACCACCGCCCCCAGCGTGTTGTGCGCCCACGGCGGTCCCTTCGGCGGAGGGGGACGATCGAGATAGGCGAACCGGTACCGGCGCGGGCAATCCAGCCAGGTGGTCAGCCGAGTTGGCGTCGCCCGGAACAGCCGGGACGGCATGCCCGCCAGCGTGCCCTGCGAACTCATCCGGTCCCTTCGACGAACGCCCGGACCGCGTCGGCGACCAGTTGGACGGCGATGGCGGCCAGTAGAAGGCCGGCGATCCGGGTCAGCAGCAGAATCCCCGATTCACGCAGGATCCGCAAAATCACGACGCTGTACCGCATGAAAATCCACAGCAGCAGGTGCACGGCGATGATCGCGGTGGCCACGGCCAGATAGTCGGCCGATTCGTCCGAGCGCTGGACGAACACCATCGTGGCGACGATCGCTCCCGGCCCGGCCAGCAGCGGCGTCCCGAGCGGGACCATCGCGACGTTTCCGCTGGCCGGCTTGGCCGGGTCGTCCAGCTCGCCGGTCAGCAACTGCAGCGCGACGAGCAGCAACAGCAGGCCGCCAGCCGTCTGGAGGGCCGGCAGGCTGATGCCCAGGTAGTCAAGGATGATCTGGCCGAACAGCGCGAACGCGACGATCACTCCCAGCGCGACGGTCACCGCGACCCAGGCGGCACGCTTGCGCTCGGCCGCTCGCAGCGTCCCGGTCAGCGCGAGAAAGATCGGGACCGTCCCAGGCGGGTCCATGATCACGAACAGGGTGACGAACGCCTCTCCGAACAGCTGGGCATTCATGCCGTTCCGCTGCTTGTCTCGCCTGACTGGTGGGGTGTGGCGGGCTGGCGTCCTGCGATGTCGAGCAGCCGCTCGTACTGATCCGGCGCGGTCGTGTAGCTGCCCAGCTCGTGGCCGATCTTGCCGGTTCCGTGGTGGTCGCTCGACCCGGTGACGATCAGGCCGAGATCGGCGGCCAGCGCCCGCAGCTCGTCCCGGTCTTCAGGGCTGTGGTCGTCGTGGTCGACCTCGAGGCCGGCGAGTCCGCCACGGGCGAGTTCCTCGATCGCCCCTGGCGTCAGAACGCGCCGCGAGCTGCGTCCCCACGGGTGCGCGAGCACCGCCACCCCGCCGGCTCGGCGGACGAGGGCGATCGCGTCGGACGTGGACGGGGAGTACTTCGGGACGTACGCCGGCCCGCCCTCGGCCAGCCAATTAGTGAACGCCTCGCGGCGACTTTGGACATAGCCACGGGCCACGAGCGCGTCCGCGACATGCGGGCGGCCGAGGGACGACGCGCGGCTCGCAACGGACAGGACGTCCTGCTCCGTGATGCTCACGCCGATTCCGGCCAACCGGTCGATGATGGCCGCCAGCCGGCCAGTGCGGTGGGTCCGGATCCGTTCCAGCTCGGCCACCAGGGGTTGATAAGAGGGATCGGCCAGATAGCCCAGGAGGTGGACGCCGGCGCCGCCGAGCGTGGTCGAGATCTCGACACCGCCGATGACTGTGACGCCGCGCTCGCGCCCGGCCGCCATGGCCGCGTCCCAACCGTCGAACGTGTCGTGGTCGGTCAGCGCGATCACGTCCAGCCCAGAGGCTGCGGCGTTGCGTACGAGGGCGTCGGGAGTGTCCGTCCCGTCCGAGACGGCGCTGTGCGTGTGCAGGTCGATGCGCATCTACGTGCTACCCAGGAGCCACGACGGCGGCGTGCCGTACGGCAGCAGGTCGGCCTCGTGGCCGAGCGAGCGCAGGTCGGACAGCGGCAGGTCCTCGAGCAGCAGGACTCCGGCGGTCTGCGGCCACAGGATCGTCCACAGCCACTGCCCCATCCACTGCCCGACGTAGGCGGCCCGGTCGCTGGGGCTGTCCAAGCACCACAGTGGGACGGTGCGGCCGTCGACCTCGACCCGCGCGTGCGGATCCTGCTTGACGGCGTCACCAGGGTCCGGACCGTCGACGCCGGCGAACCGGGCGCCGAGCCCTACACCCATCTCCTCCGCGACGAGCATCAGGTCACCAGGCCCGCCGAGCGGATTGGGACCAGTAATGACCACGGCGGTCGCCTGAATCCCCGACACGTCATCTCCGGCGTGCATGATCGCACCGATGACCCAGCCGCGGGCCAGGGGCCAGGTGAGCCAGAGCGGGACGGGCGAGCGCTCGCCGAGTTGACGGGCGAGCCTTGCGCTTGGCACGACCACGGGCTGGAGCGGGTACACCTCGCCGTGTTCCGTGCACGTCCAGCGGCTGGCCCACACTCCTGGTGGGCGCACCGGGCCGCCGCAACGAGGGCAGGTCGGGTCAGCCTTCACGTGCCAGACAGTCCCGAGACTTGACCCCATCCGTCAACTCGAACTTGGTCACCTGATCGTAGTTTCCTCAGCTGATCGGCCTGCATACGACGATCAGGTGAGCCGAACCGGCTATAGACCACGTACGAGTCACCTGATTGCGTTTCACCATGCGGACACCAAACGATCAGGTGACCAACCTTGAGAAAGCCGCAGGTCACGGAGCAGGCACGACATCTGATCACTTACCGGTCGGTTCCATCCACTGATCTCTTGACGTTGGTGGTGGGAAGGTGGACGACGGCACGCAACCCTGGGTCGTTGTCTTCGAGCCGGACGGTGCCGCCGTGCATCCGGACCAGCTCGCGGACGATCGCCAGGCCCAGGCCGGTACCGCCGGCGTCGCGGCTGCGCGCCTCGTCCAAGCGGGTGAACCGGTCGAACACCAACTCCCTGTCCGCCGCCGGAATGCCAGGCCCGTCGTCCACGACCACGAGCTCGGCCAGGCCATCGCCCGCTGCCACCTCCACCGTCACACCAGATGCCGCATGGCGCACCGCGTTGTCGATCAGATTGGACACGACCCGGCCCAGCGCGTCCACGTCGCCGCTCAACAGCACGGACGGCGAGCCCACCCTCCAAACCGGCACATCGCCGGATTCGTACCGGGCCACGACGTCATCGGCCACCTGAGCCAGGTCGACCGGCTCGAACCGCCGGCGCGGCGCCTCGTCCGCCCGGGCCAGCACGAGCAGGTCGTTCACCAGCCGCGACAGCCGCTCGACGTCGGCCAGCGTGTCGGCACTGGTCTCGTCCCAATCGACGCCTTCCGGATGGGCACGGGCGACTTCCAGCTGCGTCCTGATCGCGGCCAGTGGACTGCGCAGCTCATGCGCCGCGTCGGACACGAAGGCCCGCTGGCGGGCGCTCGAACGCTCGAGCCGGTCGAGCATGTCGTTGAGCGTGACGGCAAGCCGGTGGATCTCGTCCTCAGCCGCCGGAACCGGCAACCGCCGGTGCTCGTGTGTCGTCGTGATGTCCTCAGCGCCCCTGCGCAGAGCACCCACGGGTCGCAGCGCCTGCCCGACAAGCAGCCAGCACGCCACGGCGAACGCCCCCACGAGCAGCGGCGCCGCGCCGAACAGCACGACGCGGACGACGCGGGTGGCGTCCTCGACCTCGCCGAGCGACCTGGCGACGAGCACCGTCAATGGATCATCCTCTTCGCCAGCGGCCGCCCCGACCACGTAAAGCTCGCCGGCCATGCCCAGCCGCGATCCGTCCAGCCGGTGCGATTCGCCCGCACGCACCGCCGTCACGTCGTCCGGCAGCAGGATCGGCACCAGCCGGTCACCACCCGGCGAGGCGGCCACCACGCGGTCGTCGGCATCCACCACCTGCACCAACGGCGTGCCCGCCTCGACCGGGATCGGATCAGGCAACCGGCCGGTATCGATGAGCAATGCCACGTCGGCAGCCCGTTGCCGGGCCGCCTCGTCGACAGCCGTGATCAACGACCGCTCGACCGCCGCCGACAGCAGGATGGCCCCGGCGGTCAACGCTCCGGCGACGAGAATCGTCGCCACCGTGGTCAGGCGGGCCCGCAGGCTCAGCCGGCGGAACCACTCAGCCGCCATCGGCAGCCAGCCGGTACCCGGCGCCGCGGACGGTCTGCAGCGCGTTGCGGCCGAACGGAGCGTCGATCTTCCGCCGGAGGTACCCGACGTACACCTCTACGACGTTGGGATCACCCTCGTAATACGCGTCCCACACATGGGCCAGAATCTGGGACTTGGACAGCACCTCGCCAGGGTGCCGCATGAACAGCTCCAACAGGGTGAACTCGCGCGGTGTCAGCGAGATCTCGGTGTCGCCTCGTGCAACGGTGTGCGCGGCAGGGTCCAGCGTCAGGTCCCCCGCCGTCAGGACGGACGGACGGGGCGGAGCGGTACGCCGGAGCAGCGCCCGCAGCTTCGCCACCAGCACGACGTACGAGAACGGCTTGGTCAGGTAGTCGTCCGCGCCGATGTCGAGGCCATCGGCCTGGTCGTACTCGCCGTCCTTGGCCGAGAGCATCAGCACCGGCACCCAGTTGTTCTCCGCGCGCAGCGCCCGGCAGATCCGGTAGCCGGACAGCTTGGGCAGCATGATGTCGAGGATTACCGCGTCATACTCGCCCTCACGGGCCCGGAACAGACCTTCCTCGCCATCGTGGGCGAGGTCCACGGCGAAGCCCTCCGCTCGCAGGCCGCGTTGCAGAGCCTGTGCCAGCCGGACTTCGTCCTCCACGACAAGAATGCGCACGCCCATAGCCTGCCGCGACTCGCCTGAGCGCTCCCTGAGGGGTGGTCGATCGCGGGCTCTCAGGGTGTTCACAGGCCCGAGGGCGCACAGTGGCACTATTCGATTAAGGCAGCCCCGATGCCGTGGAGGCAGCTATGAATTCCTTGCTCCGCTCCCGCCGCGCCCGCTGGGCGGTGCCGACCGTGGCGATCGCCGCGGTGGCGGCGGCCGTCGGCGGTGGTGCGCTGCTCGCCGGCGCGTCGTCGCCCTCGCTCCCCGAGAAGTCCGCTGCCGAGCTGCTCGCCGACATGCACAACGCGGAGAAGCAGCCATTCTCCGGGACGCTCGTCCAGACGTCCCGCCTCGGGCTCCCCGACCTGCCGGCCCTAGAGGGTGACGACCACACCACGAGCCTGCTGTCGATGCTGACCGGGTCGAACACGGCGCGTGTCTGGTACGTCAGCCCCCAACAGGTGCGGTTCGCGCTGATGGGCGCGTTCGACGAGACGAACGTGATCAGGGACGGCAGCGACCTCTGGATCTGGTACAGCTCCGAGAACACGGCCGACCACTTGACGCTGCCACCTGCCTTCACCCTCCCCGAGGCGGCCGCCACGGCCAAGACACCGATCACACCCGCCGACGCGGCCGAGCACATGCTGGACGAACTCGACGACAGCACCGAGATCACGGTGGACGGGACGGCCGAGGTCGCCGGTCGCGCCGCCTACGAGCTGGTCATCGGCCCACGTGACGACCGGTCGTTGATCGAAGACGTGCGCGTCGCCGTCGACGCCGACACCTCGATGCCGCTGCGCTTCGAGATAAACGGGCGCGATGGCGGCGACCCGGCATTCGAGGTCGGGTTCACGTCGGTCACGTTCAGTGAGCCGTCCGCCGACGTCTTCCGGTTCAACCCGCCGGAAGGCGCCACGGTCACCGAACGCAACCTGTTCGACCTGATGGACCTGGACAAGGGCCCCGCGCTGACGGACCCGCCCGAAGTGCACGGCGAGAGCTGGACGTCCGTCATCGTCCTTGACGCGGTGGCCGTACCTGAGGGCGACGACAGCGGATTGGTCGACGCCCTGTTGAGCGCTGGCACCCGAGTCGAGGGCAGCTACGGCTCCGGGACTCTGTACGAGACCGCCCTGGTCTCCGCTCTGTGGCTGGACGACGGGACGCTGCTGGTCGGCGCCGTCACGCCGGACGTCCTCGAAGAGACTGCCGAGGGGCTCGACCCATGACCACCGTCGTAACCCGGCCCAGCGCGGCCCGCGTATCCGCACCGAGCCCGTCCGACGCCGTGCTACGCACCGACGGACTCACCAAGCAGTTCCCGGGCGGCCAGGTGGCCGTCGACGGGCTCAACCTGTCAGTGCCGGCCGGGTCGGTGTTCGGATTCCTCGGGCCGAACGGCTCGGGCAAGACCACGACGATCCGCATGCTGCTCGGCCTCATCGCGCCGACCGAAGGATCTTTCGAGCTGCTCGGCCGCCCGATGCCTGACTCCGCCGCCCAGGTGCTCCCTCAAGTGGGCGCGCTCATCGAGGGCCCGGCGTTTTACCCGTACCTGTCCGGACGCGACAACCTGCTGCGCCTCGACGCCGCCGACCGGACGGTGGGCGGACGCGGCGCCCGCCAGCGGGTCGACGAGGCGCTCGACCGGGTGGGCCTGGCCGCGGCGGCTACCAAGCGGTACCGCGCCTACTCGCTCGGTATGCGCCAGCGGCTGGGCCTGGCGGCGGCTCTGCTGCGTCCGCGCGAGCTCCTGGTGCTGGACGAGCCGACAAACGGGCTCGACCCGCAGGGCACCCGAGAGGTGAGGGCCATCATCCGGGACGTCGGGGCCGGCGGCACGACGGTGTTCCTGTCGTCGCACCTGCTCAGCGAGGTCGAGCAGGTGTGCAGCCACGTCGGCGTCATGAACCACGGGCGGCTGATCTTCTCCGGCGAGCTGGGCGAGCTCCGCCAGGCGGCCGGAACGCGCGTCCGGGTCGATACCCCACGCCCCGCGGCGGCGGCGGCTGTGCTGCACCAGCGCGGTACCAGCGAGCCGGACATCCGGGCCAACGGTGTCGTCGCTGATGTGGGCGAGGCCGACGCCGAGCAGCTTGTCGAGGCTCTGGTGGCCGCCGGCGTCCCCGTCCGGCAGTTCGTCCTCGAGCAGCCGGACCTGGAGGACGTGTTCGTCGAGCTGACCGGGGAGGGCTTCGATGTCGACCAGTGACGCCCTGGTGCTGGACGGCGCCCAGGTGGCGGTCGCTGACCGGCCGAGCCGGGTCGGCGCCCGTTTCCTGCGTTCGGAGCTGCGGCTGGTGTTCCGGAGGCGGCGCAACCTCGCCATGCTGGGCGTGCTGGCCGCGGCGCCGATCCTGTTGGGCATCATCGTCCGGTTGTCCTCGCCCGCCGCTGGAGAGGGCCCGCCACTGCTGAACCAGGTGACCCAGAACGGGTTCTTCCTCGGCCTGGCCTCGCTCGTATTCGCATCCCCCCTGTTCCTGCCGATGGTGATGGCCGTCGTGTCCGGCGACTCGGTGGCCGGCGAGGCGAGCAACGGGACGTTGCGGAACCTCCTGGTGGTTCCCACTGGACGTACGCGTCTGCTGCTGGTGAAGTACGCCGGGGTCGTGGCGTACGCACTGGCGTGCATCGGCGTGATCGTTGTCAGCGGTCTGATCACCGGCTGGATCCTGTTCCCTGCCGGCGACGTCGTGCTGCTGTCCGGAGCGCCCGTGGGTCTGGTGGAGGCGCTGGGCCGGGCCGGTCTCGTCGTGCTCTACATGTCCGCCATGCTGGCGACGCTCGGTGCGATCGGCCTGTTCTTCTCGACGCTGACCGAGGTTCCCATGGGCGCGATGGCGTCCACCGTGACCGTGGCAGTCGTGAGCCAGATTCTGGACGCGATCCCCCAGGTCGAGGTGATCCACGAGTACCTGCACGCGCACTGGTGGATGGCGTTCATGGACCTGCTGCGCGAGCCGATGCTGCTGGAGAACGTGGGCAGAGGGTTGGTCGTGTCAGCGGCGTACGTCGTGGTGTTCGGTTCGCTGGCCTGGGCCCGGCTCACCACGAAGGACGTCACGTCGTGAACGTCGAGCTGGATTACGTGCCGTGTGTCGGGGCGGTGGTTCTGGACGCTGATGGCCGGCTGTTGCTGGTGCGGCGGGCGCGTCCACCGGCGACTGGCACGTGGTCGTTGCCCGGCGGCCGGGTCGAGGCCGGTGAGGACGACGGGGCGGCGGTGGTCCGCGAGGTGCGCGAGGAGACCGGGCTGGACGTAGCCGCCGGCGAACTGGTCGGGACGGTCGAGCGCAGCCCGGGTGCGGGCATTGTCTATGTGATCAACGATTACGCG
>JASLBX010000173.1 GCA_030146385.1 Jiangellaceae bacterium
GGCGTAATAGCGACCAAGCGCACTTACCAAATGCGGGCGCGAGCCGCGGCCGCCGCCGAGACCGGCGAGCGGATCCTGCTGGCGGTGCTCGACCTGCATGTCGAGCGTTTCCATGACCAGATCACTCTGGAAGACGTCGCTGACCGCGCAGGTGTCACCGTCCAGACGGTGCTTCGACGCTTCGGGTCCAAGGACGCATTGATCGCCGCCGCGGCGGAGCACTCGTCAAAGGAAGTCCGGAGCCAGCGAATGGCCGCGCCGACAGGAGACGTTCCGGCGGCCGTCGACAATCTCCTCGACCACTACGACGCGACTGGCGTAGCCGCGCTGCGACTGCTCGCGCAGGAGGACCGGGTACCTCAGCTGCGAGAGATTGCCGACCGCGGCCGTCAGTTTCACTACGAATGGGTCGAGCGGACGTTCGCACCGTTCCTGCAGAACGGGGATAGTCGGGAGCGGCTACGGGCGCAGCTCATCACGCTCACCGATGTCTACACATGGAAGCTGTTGCATCTTGATCTCGGTCTGAACCAGGCCGAGACCAAGAAGGCGCTTGTCGAGATGATTCAGTCCGTGGTCAACCAGGGGGGTACACAATGACCACAACATTCCTATTCGCACTCTGGGCCGGGGGCGGAAACGTCCCACCTCAGATCGGCCTCGCCAGTCGCCTTGCCAAGGGCGGCCATCGCGTGCGAGTGCTGGCACCGGCGGTCCTACGAGAGCGGATCGAAGCGGCCGGGCTCGAGTTCGAGCCGTACCAGAACACGCCCGAACACGATGAATCCGATCCCGCGCACAGCGTTATCCGTGATTTCGAGATCCGGTCGCCGGTTGCTGCCGCGAAAGCGCAACGGGATCGCCTGTTGGGGGACTTCGCGGAACCCGTCGCGAAAGACGTCCTCGCGATCCTCAAGCGAGACGCCGCCGACGTGGTGGTGTTCGACTTCATGCTGCTCGGCGCTCGGTTCGCAGCCGAGAAGGCGGAGATTCCGGCCGCCATGCTCGTGCACACCATCTATCCGTTCCCGGCTCCTGGACTGCCGCCGTTCGGCAACGGCTGGTCACCACGCTCGGGTCTGTTGGGTGCGGCCCGGGACAAGTTGGGAGCAGTGGCGTTCGAGCGCGTGTGGTTGAACCCGCTATTGACCCGGCTCAATGAGGTGCGCGACCGCCTCGGGCTGGGGCAGACCACCTTCGAGGACATGCTCGATGGCGTGGGCAGGATCCTGGTCCTCACCAGCGCGTCGTTCGACTTTCCGGCCAAGCTGCCGACGAACGTGCGCTACGTCGGCCCTCAGCTGGAGCCACTGGACAGGACCGCGTCCTGGGAGTCACCGTGGCCGGACAGCGACACCCGCCCGCTCGTGGTCGTGAGCCTCAGCACCACGTACCAGGCGCAGGAGGGCCTGGTACGGAACGCAATCGAGGCGATTGGCCGGCTCCCGATACGCGCGTTGGTCACTGCGGGGCCTGTCCACATTCCGAACGACCAGGTGCCGCCCAACGTGCACGCGGCCCGCTTCGTTCCGCACCTTTCCGTCCTTCCGCACGCGGCCGCGGTTGTGACGCATGCAGGGCACGGAACGGTGATGGCGGCTCTGCGTCACGGACTGCCGCTGGTCTGCCTGCCGATGGGGCGCGATCAGGGCGATGTCGCGGCACGTGTCGCGTGGCGAGGGGCGGGCGTGCGGCTATCCGCACGCAGTAGCGCCAACAAGATCAGCGCTGCCATCCAGCGACTCCTCAGTGACCCAGCGTTCACGGCAGCCGCGCGGCGGCTTGCCACGGCAATTGCGGAGGAGGACGCCGCTGGGTCCGGGGTTGACGAGTTGCTCAAGCTGACCACGAGCCGGCCGAACCTTGATCGAGGTGAGATAGCTGGTGCAGCAGCGCCACCGGTGCCACCCCTATAACCGTTCTCAACAGCCGGCGGTGGATTCCCGGGGCCAGCGCCAGCGTGAGCCAGCTCATCTGCTGACCTCGACGCCGATCGCCTGGTCCGCCTGAACCAGGGCACGGTGAAAAGGTCGACCGGAACCGTCACCTTGGCGGGTCCTTCGTAGATGGTGCCGTCGGCCCCGACCCACTCGCCGGGCGGAAGCGTTACGGCTCGCCGGTCGGCCCCCTGCTCCAGTACCGGGGCGGCGAGAACGTCGTCGCCCAGCATGAACTGGTCGGTCACATCTTCGAGCCCGGGATACCGGTAAGCGAGCGGACGCAAGATCGGCTCACCCGCACCGGCGGCGTGCTGTGCCAGCGCGACGATCTCTGGGCCGAACTGGCTGTGCAGCGCGGCGGCCTGATGTACCGCTTCGAGATGGTCTCCTTCGAGCACACGGGCCGGTGAGGTGGAGAACTGCATCATGGGGAACAGAGCAGCGCACTGGGCGTACCGGACGAACAGCTCCGCGTTCAGCGCGAACCCGGAGCGGACGAACTCGGTAACGTCACCACCACCGATCATGTCGGGGCAGTTGAACGGCAACCCGATAAGTCCCTGGACGATCGCCTCGGGGATCAGGGACGAAAGCCCGCCGGCGCCCCACTTCGGAGGCTTATCGCGTAGCCGCTGCGCAAGCGGCTGCCCGCCCATTTTCCAGCACGCGCGATACTCCGCCAGCGAATATCGGAGCCCGACCCGCGCCCATGCCTCGCATTGGGCCGCCGGGCTCGAAACACGAACCGCCAGGTCGTCGGCCCGGTAGGAGTAGAAGTCGCCGCCATCGAACTTGAACCCGTCCACACCGACGTCCGTCACCAGAGCGTCGAGCCGCCTTTTCAGCCACGCGACCGCGTCGGCATTCGTCGCGTCGACGACCGCGCTGTAACCGTTCCACCAGCGCCGGATCGCCGGCTCGCCGTCGCTCGTCCGCAGGAGGTACTCGTGCTGTTGCAGAGCCCTGAAGGTGTCGCTGTCCGGGCTGACGTACGGCACGAGCCAAAGCATCACCTTGAACCCGAGCTCATGCAGCGCTCGCACGAGACCGGGCGGGTCCGGAAATTGCTCGCGGTCGAACTGCCAGGTGCCGTAGTCGCGAGACCACCTGTCATCGATCATGATCACACCGGGTGGGAACCCGCCGTCGACCAGATCGCGAGCGTAGGCCAGCACGCGGCTCTGTGTCGGCACGAACGGCATCTCGATCCACGTGTTGTACTGCGGAGCGGTGAACATCAGCGGGTCGGGCATCACACCGGACGGCGGGAAAAACCGGGTAGAGACATGGGCGTAGACGTCTCGCAAACCCGAACCCGCTTCGCCCCGAACCGGTGCTGCTCCCTGTGGCGTCACGCTAAGCTTGTCGCCGCTGAAGGCGAAGGCGAACGGTTCATCGCACCAGACGAAGCGACCATGGCTCGAGATCAGCAGCGGCGCCGACTGATTGGCCAGCGACGATACGGACAGGTCACGCTCGAAATCGCCCGTACCGAACGGCATGTGGGACCCGTCTGCCACGGCGCCGCCCCACCACCGCTCCCTCGGCAAGAGCGCGATCTCCAAGCCAGCGGCCACCAGTCATCCCTTCCCGAAATGATTCCTGCACTGAATGATGCAGGCAGTGCATCCAACTAACGGAGGCGGCCAGGCGTGAGGCCTGCCAGGTCGACCTGATCGTCGTCGGCGCAGGGTTGCGCCGCATC
This sequence comes from Jiangellaceae bacterium, assembly GCA_030146385.1. Lineage (GTDB taxonomy): Bacteria > Actinomycetota > Actinomycetes > Jiangellales > Jiangellaceae > JASLBX01. The sequence goes on from JASLBX010000173.1 coordinate 3,646, forward strand.
GTCGACTGGGCCGACCTGGCCGCGGTGGGCCGGCTGGGAGATGCGGCGATCGTTGCCACGCAGGATCAGTTGCACGTCGAACCCACCGTTCACCTGGCCGAGCAGGGCTACCTCATCCTGCTCGAGAAGCCGATGGCGACCACCGAGGCCGATGCGGTGCGAATCCACGACGCCGTCGAGCGAACCGGCGTCATCCTGGCCGTCTGTCATTAGCCTGCGCCTGCGTTGAGCAGTCGCCGTACGGCCGCCTTAAGCGGGGGCAGGTCGTTTCGGACGGTGTTCTCGACGATGGAATGCACGGTGTCGAAGTAGTGGTGTGCGAGGTAGTCACGCATACCCGCGATGTCTCGCCAGGAAATCTCCGGCTCCCGATCAAGTAGCTCAGGACTGATCGCCTTGACGGCTTCACCTATCTCGATGAGGCGGACGCGGACAGCGTCGAACACCAAACCATCGTCGAGGCCGCCTCGCTTGAGATGGCCAGTGATCGCAGCCACCGCGTCGAGGACGTCAGCGAGTCGCTCGTCGTCTCGGCGAGTCATAGTGCGATCGCTTCCGCCATCACATTGTCTCGGATCCGTGACTTCAGCGCCGTGGCAGGAACGACGTCAACATCGACCCCCAAGAGTTCACTAAGCTCGCGGCGAAGGCCGACGAGCTGCACGAGGCTCACGTCATCGTCGAGGTCGACAAGGAAATCGACGTCGCTAGTGGCTCGCTCCTGACCGCGGGCGACGCTGCCGAACACCCGGACGTTGTGAGCGCCGCGGGCGGCAGCGAGCGCCGCGATGGCTCGGCGCTTGTGCCGCAGCCGCCGTCCCAGCTTGGTGTCCGGAAGACCCAGCCGGTTCCCAGGCGCGGGAACTAGCGTGATCTTGAGTTCGTGTCCAGTCGCTTCGATCAACTTGACCAAAGTCGGGAGGCTGGGTTGGCGCTCGCCCGACTCGTAAGCGCTGATGACCGGCTGCGACACACCTGCCCGGCGGGCGAGATCAGTCTGAGATAGCCGGGAGCGACGCCGAGCCGCACGGAGCAGCTCAATTGCCGACTGGGTCATGAATTCACCGTATCGCACATCGTCTATGGGCACGAGCCTAGTGGCCTCGGAACGCCTCCTCGAGCCACCAGGCGCCGCGGGAAGACGTCACTTTGGCGTCCACGACGAGCGGGCTGTCAGGTGATCCGGCCAGCCAGTCGGCCACTCCGGAAAGGTCCGCGGCTGAGCGCACAGTTACGCCGGATGCTCCGAAGCCGCGGGCAATCGCGGCCAGGTCCGTGTCCGGGAAGGTGACCGTGTCCAGCGGATGGCCGTCCGGGCCGAAGTGGTGAACTTCCGCTCCGTAGGCAGCGTCGTTGTAGATCACGACGAGCAGCCGCAGGCCGAGCCGGACAGCAGTGGCGAGCTCGGCCACCGACATCAGGAACCCGCCGTCGCCGAGCGTGGCCACCGTAAGGCGGTCCGGCCGAGCTACCGCCGCGCCTATACTGCTGGCCAACCCTTGCCCGATCGACTGGAACGCCTGGGTGAAGCAGAATCCGGCTTGGTCCGGCACGGACAGGTACATCGACGGGTAGCCCATGAAGTTGCCGGAGTCCACCGCGACCGTTCGTTCGGCCGGCAGCAGGTCGTCGAGTGCGATGCTCAGCGTCCGCGGATCTATCCGCCCGCCCCCGGAATCGTCCGTGTAAGGCAGATCGCGCCAGCGCACCTCAGTGGCGATGCGCTCGGCCAGTTCCGGTGAGCGCCAGCCGTCCGACCGCCACTCCGCTAGCTCGGCCACGACCGCATCCGCAACGGCTGTGATGTCTCCAACCACGCCGAGGTCGATTGGCCGGTTGGCGCCGAGGGCCGACGCGTCCAGATCAACCTGCACAGCCTTGGTGTCCGGCCCGATGAGCCTCCCGTGTCGGGTGGTCCACATGTTCAGCGTGCTGCCCCACGCCACCACCAGGTCCGATTGTGAGATCAACTCGGCGGTAAGAGGGGACGCGAATCCACCGGAGACGTCCAGGTACCACGGGTTGCCAGTGAAGAGGCCCTTCGCCGCCGCGGAGACCGCCAGCAGTGCACCACACCGATCGGCAAGTTGCGTCAGCACCGTCCGAACCCGATCAGGCGACCGCGTCGCGCCGCGTCCGGCGATGAACACCGGCCTATTGCTGCGACGCAACAATTCCGCCAGGTCGCGGACTTGGCCCGACAACGGGCCCAGCGGCTCGGGCGCCGGCGCCTCGGATACGCCCACGTCCGGCGGCGGCCCGGCTTCGGCGGCCTGCACGTCCAGCGGCAGACCCAGCACTACGGTCCCGCCCAGCCCCTGGGCCGCCGCCCGGTACGCCTCGGCCACGTCCTCGTGCGCGTGCTCCGCTCGGATCCGCCGGAACCCGGCGCCCACCGCGGCGGCGGAGCCGGCAAGGTCGATGAAGAAGTTGGACCGCACCGCCGTCGCCTCGGGCGCCAGTACAACCAATGGGGTGCGGCTCTTGGCGGCCTCGGTGACGCCCGTCAGCGCGTTGGTCACCCCCGGTCCCTGGTGGACGGTGAGCACGGACGGCTCGCCGCTGGTCCGGGCATAAGCGTCCGCCATGGTGGCGGCCCCGCCCTCGTGGGCCGCCGCGACGAACCGGGCTCCGGCCGCGATTAGCGCGTTGGTGACGTGGAAGTTGCCGGATCCGACCACGCCGAAAGCGGTGTTGACACCATGGGCAGCGAGCGCCCGCCCGACCGCTTCCGCGACCAGCATCAGCGTTCCACGAGCGCGAGCACCCGAGCCGGGCTGCCGGAGCCGCCCACGATCGGCAAAGGCGCGGCGATCACCACTGCGCCGGTCGGCGGTAGCATGCCGAGATTCTGCAGCTGGGTGAGGCCGTACTTGTCGTTACCCAGCAGCATCGCGTGGCACGGGAACGGCGGGTCGAACGAGTGGGCCGCGCCCGCGTCGGTGCCGACCGTCTCTACTCCGATGCCGATAATCGGTGCCTCCTCGGCCAGCCACTTCGCGCACTCGACGGAGATGCCCGGAGTCCGACCGGCGTTGGCGAACGCCACGGGATCGTGAGTGCGGGCGTCCCACCCGGTACGGAGCAGCAGCCACCCACCGTCCGGTAGTGATTCATGCCGCTGCTCCCAGTCCCTGACATGGTCAACTTCGAGCAGGAAGTCCGGATCGGCCTCGGCTTCTGTAGTGAAGTCCAACACCGCCGCTGGTGCCACCAGCCGGCTGACCGGCACGTGGAAGACGTCATCCCCATCTCGACCGGTCACCCAATGGATCGGCGCGTCGAAATGGGTGCCAGTGTGCTCACCGGTGGTGAAGTTGTTCCAGTACCACGCCGGCCCTCTGTCGTCGTACCGGCTGATCTCGGACAAGCTGAACGTGGCGGTCTGCCCGAACTGCTCGGGCAGGGCCAGGATCGGCGTCTGCGCAGACAGTGGAGCGGTCAGGTCGATGACCTCCACCCGCCGCTGGGTAAGGGCATCGACCAGCTCGGAGAGAATTGTCATGGGCAAAGACTAGGCCGGCCCGGCAGATGTCCATCCGGTCTACTCGCCGTTCGTATTAAAGGGTGAGCGGCGGAAACCGCATCCGCCCCGGACGAAGGGACGATTCTCATGACGCAATACCTGCTGTCGACTCACACGTCCAGCGCGGCCAATCGACCTCCGATGACTGAGGCGGAAGTAACCGAGATCACCAAGAAGGTTCTCCGTCTGGAGGCTGAGATGAAGTCGGCCGGTGCCTGGGTATTCGGCGGACGACTGCACGATCCCGAAACCGCCACTGTTGTGCGTCCGTCGGGCGAGGACGTGCTGACAACTGATGGGCCGTTCGCGGAGACCAAAGACCACCTCGCAGGCTTCTACCTGATCAACGCCGACGATCTGGACGGCGCCCTGCGCTGGGCATCCCAGGTCGCTGTCACGGTCCAGGCAGCGATCGAGGTCCGGCCACTGGTGGACAAGATGCCGTCCTGACCAGCAGCGAGGCAAGCACACGAACTCGAATGACGCATGACCCTGAGGCCGTCGGCCGGGCCTTCCGAGAGGAGTCCGGCCGCGCGGTCGCGGCCTTGATAAGCATGTTCGGCGACATCGACCTCGCCGAGGACGCTGTCCAGGAGGCCTTCGCCATCGCCTTGCGGAAGTGGCCGGAGGCCGGCGTACCTCCGAACTCAGCCGCATGGATCACCGCGACGGCCCGAAACCGGGCGATCGACCGGCTTCGACGGGAGTCACGCGGGGCGGAGCTTCTCCGCGAAGTCGCCGCCGACACGAGAACGTCCCAACCAAGTGCTGAACCTTACGAGGAAGAACCCGTGTCTGACGATCGGCTTCGCCTCATCTTCACCTGCTGCCACCCGGCGCTGGCTCCGCAAGCCCAGGTCCAGCTGACGTTGCGGCTCCTCTGCGGCCTATCGACCGCCGAGGTCGCACGAGCGTTCCTGACCAGCGAGCCGACCATGGCGAAGCGGTTGGTTCGAACTAAGCACAAGATCAAGGCCGCGAAGATCCCCTACCGCGTCCCCGATGAGGCGGAGCTTCCGGACCGGCTGCCCTCGGTGCTGACCGCGATATACCTCACCTACACCACTGGCCAGGCCCAGTACGACGCCGAGCCCGGCCTATGTGCCGAGGCCGTCCGGCTGGGCTGGATCCTGCGTGTGCTGATGCCGGACGAGCCTGAGGTCGCAGGCCTCCTGGCGCTGCTACTGCTGACCGAGTCCCGGCGGGGCACCAGGACGGATGCCCGAGGCAGGCTGATCCTGCTGCGTGATCAGGACCGGACGCAATGGGATAGCAGCCTCATCGAGAAGGGCCAAGCCCTGGTTCGCTGGTGCCTACGTCGCGACCAGCCCGGGCTGTATCAACTGCAGGCGGCGATCGCCGCCGTGCACGCGGACGCTGCCACGTTCCAGGAAACCGACTGGGAGCAGATTCTCACCCTCTACGACCAGCTGATGAGCGTGGCACCCAATCCAGTCATCGCCCTCAACCGGGCGGTGGCGTTCGGCGAGGTGCACGGTGCGCACGCCGGGCTATTCGAGATCGACAAGCTTGCCCTGCCGGACTACTACCCATTCCATGCCGCTCGCGCAGAGTTCCTGAGGCGCCACGGCCAACCCGCCGCGGCCGCACATGCCTACGAAACCGCAGCATCACTCGCCCCCAGTGGACCCGAGAAGGAATTCCTACGGCAACGAGCCGACGACGTTCTGGCCGGTCGTTCAAATCAGTCACGTTAGGTCGTTACTTGATCCGCTCGCCGCAGCCGCCATGTGCGCCAGAAGAGTGAACAGAGACACCACTCCAAGCCCGACAACTCGGAACCAACGCCCTTTAGGGGCCACCAGTACGAGGACGAGCTCAACGCGCAGGCCAGCACCTAGAGGTCATCGGCGACGGGTGACGGCGACGCCGACGATGCACAGCACGCCGCCGGCCATCGCGAGGAGGGTTGGCAGTTCGCCGAGCAGGATCCACGACAGCAGCACGGCGATCGCAGGCACGGCGAGCGTGGTCGCAGTCATCGGTCCGGCATTCGTCCGGGCGAGGGCGTAGGCCCAGGTGCTGAACGCGATCGCAGTGGGGAACACACCGAGGTACACCACGACTGCGAGCGCGCTCGGTGGTGCCGCGACGGTCTCGGCAACGAACTGCGGCGCGAAGGGAACCAGCACGATCGCTCCCACCGCGCAGCCCACGAACGTCGCCGCGACCGCGTCCACCGTGCGCAGGGCAACCTTCTGCAGTAACGCCCCCACGGCGTATAGGACGGCCGCCAGCAGTCCGAGCGCGATCCCTACTCCGCTCCAGCCCAGCGAACCACCTGGGCCGCCGACCGTGATGATCACAACTCCGATGAACGCGACCGATAGCCCCACGATCAGCGTCCGTGGGAATCCCTCGCCAAGCAGCAGCCCGGCGAACACGGCGACTAGGATGGGCGCGACGTTGACCAGCATCGCGGCGGTACCGGCGTCGAGGTAGTGCTCCGCCTGGTTGAGCACGACGGTGTACCCGGCGAACCAGGCCACGCCGTAGGCGACGATGAGTCCCATTGCCGTGCCGCGAGGCAGGGGGCGGCGGTACCGCATCGCAATGACGCCGAGGCCGATCGCGCCGATCGCCAAACGACCGAAGGCGAGCGCGCCCGGGGAGTAGTCATCGGCGGCCGCCCGGATGGCCACGAAGGCTGAAGCCCACAGAACCACCGTGATCAGCGCGGCAATCGTGGCTAGCTGCTGTCCGGTTCGCTGACCGGTAGGGATGGTGTCAAGCGGGGTCACGCCGACCATGGTCGCCCCGCCAGACTCATCAGCACAAGCGAATCTTTCTATACGACCGTTCAGTTGCGCTGTATATTCGTACCCATGCTCGACGCACACCGGCTCCGCGTCTTCGGTGCCGTCGTCGCCGCCGGCTCGGTCAACAAGGCGGCGGCCAACCTCGGCTACACACCGTCTGCGATCAGTCAGCACATCACCGCCTTGCAGCGCGAAACCGGCCTTCGCTTGATCGAGCGCAGCGGTCGCGGCATCGAGCCGACAACCACCGGTCGCTTGCTCGCAAAGGAAGCAGCCACCGCACTCGAACGGCTTGCCGCCCTCGACTCAGTGGTCGCCGATCTCCGCGCCGGCCGCGTGGGCAGGCTTTCGATCACCTACTTCGCCTCTGCTGGGGCGGCGTGGATTCCGCCCCTGGTCGCCGCCCTGACCAACGAGTTCCCCAACTTGCGGGTCGACCTGCGCCTGCTCGAACTGGCCGGCGAGTCGATGTCCCCTGACGTCGAGATCTTCGTCGAAGGCGCGTCATCAAGCCCGATACGCGGGTACGACGTCCACTCGCTGCTCGACGACCCGTACCTTGCAGTGTTGCCGGCAGAGCATCCACTGGCCGGCCGCGAGTCGATCACCCTCCGTGAGCTGGCCAACGAGGCGTGGATCGACAACGACTTCTCCCGCGGCGCGTGCCGCCAGGTTGTCATCGACGCATGCGCCTCAGTCGGCTTCAGTCCGGGCTTTCACGTCGAGACGCACGACTACCCGACCGCGATCTCGTTCGTCGCCGCTGGGGTCGGCATCACCGTGCTCCCCAGGCTCGGCATCCGCACGTCCCTCCGGCCAGGACTCGTCGCCGTTCCCGTTGTCGACCCGACTCCGGTGCGGCACATCTCGGTCAGGGCCCGGGAATCACTACGCGAGAACCCCGCCGTCAGGCGCATCGTCGAACTGCTCTACGAGCGAGTCGGCGGTGAGTCCTCCCAGGTCGAGCGCGGTTTGCAGAGCAACGCCAGACTTACGATGTAAGATCGTTGGGCGGTCGTGGACCGACATCCCCACGACGAGATCCCGGGGGCCGTCACATAATTGGAAAAGGGCCGTGCGCGAGGCAAGGCTGTCGTCACAATAGGCACATGACCACGGATCGAGCCCAGCACCCGGAACCGATCACGACTGCTCCAGCACGACCGGTCTCCATCGCGTCGTCACGCCAGCAGTGGCTCGACCTTGCTTTCATCCACTGGCCGATTGAGCCGGACGCGGTGGAGCCGCTGCTCCCGCGGCACGTCCTGCCGGACACACTCGACGGCGTTGCCTATCTCGGACTGGTGGGGCTACGAGTCCGCGTCGCAATCGGTCCGACCGTCACTGTTCCGTGGCTGGGTGCTTTCGACGAGGTCCACCTCCGGGTGTACTCGGTGGACCGCTCAGGCCGCCGCGGTGCGGTGTTCCTGTCGCTCAACGCCGATCGGCTGCTCACATCCGCATTTGCGCGGTATCTCCTCCGCGTCCCGTACACCTGGTCACCGTCGCGCATCGTCCGGCGCGGCGACCTGGGCATCTACTCCACCGAGCGGCGGTGGCCACCTGGGCCAGCCCGGCTCGGGTTCACGGTCCGGATCGGCGAGCCGCACTCGGGCCCGACCGAACTCGATAGATTCGTCACTGCGCGATGGAGTCTGCACGCCAGCTACTGGGGCATACCGGTCCGGGTGGACGTGGATCATCCACCGTGGACGTTGCACCGGGCCGAACTGGTGGAATTGCACCTCGACGAGACCTTCTTCCGCGAAATCGGGCTGCCCCAGCCGTCCGGTGAGCCGGCGAGCGTGTTGTGGTCGCCCGGCACCCGGACGAAGGTCGGCTTCCCCGCACGCGTCTGAAGCGCCGATGTCACATCCGGCGCCTGGGTGGAGTCATACAAGTCGAACCGATTCACTATCCGAGTGACGCGGAGGACGACGTGACTGAGCCAATCGATCGAGCAACCGAGCAGTACGCCGAGCACCGGGAGCTGCTGTTCTCGATCGCGTACAACATCCTCGGCTCGGTCGCCGACACCGAGGACGTCCTCCAGGAGACCTGGCTGGCCTGGGCGGCCGCGGACCGTGACCGGGTGGCCAACGTACGCGCGTACTTGATCCGCATAGCGGTCAACGAAGCGTTGAGCCGACTCCGCAAGGCCCAGCGCACTCGCGAGGCGTACGTCGGGCCGTGGCTGCCTGAGCCCATCGTCAGCGACACAGCGGCCGAACGGGTCGTACAGGCAGAAGCGGTGTCGCTGGCGATGCTCGTGGTGCTTGAGACGTTGACTCCCCTGGAGCGGGCGGTGTTCGTCCTGCACGAGGTCTTCGGCTACTCCCACGGCGAGATCGCCACCACCCTCGGCCGCACGCCGGCAGCCGTCCGGCAGCTCGCCCATCGAGCGCGCGGCCACGTCCACGCCCGGCGGCCGCGCGTCACCGTCGACCCCGAAGTGCGCAAGTCGGCGACCGAGCAGTTCCTGGCTGCGGCGATGGACGGAGACGTGACGTCCCTGCTCGAGATCCTCGCACCCGATGTGACCCTGTGGGCTGAGGGCGGCGGAAAGGAACGCGCCGCCCGTCGCGTCGTATCCGGCCAGGACAAGGTCATCAAACTGTTGACATCGCCAAGAGTGCGGGGCGGTTTGACAGGCTTCACGTACCGGATAGGAGACGTGAACGGCGAGCCTGCAGCGCTGCTCTTTGCTGACGACAAGCTCGCCGCAGTGGTGATTCTCGACCTGGACGTGGACGGCCGGATCCGCGGCGTGTACGGCATCGCCAACCCCGACAAGCTCCACCACGTCTCCCGATCCGTGGCCTAGCTCCGCGCTTGCGAGCGTCGCTCGCGGGTATGGTCCCGGCGGTCATGAGTCGGGAGGGAGCGGGCATGAGTCGGGAGGGACGCGGGTGCTGATCGTCGCCAACGAAGACGCCGGGAGCGCCGAACGCACAGCGGTAGCTGCGGCCGTAGCCGTCCTCGGTGAGGCGGAAGCGGTCAACGTGGTCTACTCCCGCGACCGTGCCCACCTGGACGAGATCCTTGATCAGCGGGGCGGCCAGCGACTGGTCGTCGCCGGCGGAGACGGGTCGCTGCATGCGGTCGTAGCCGCGTTGCACCGCCGGGACGAGCTTGTCGACTGCCCGCTCGGCCTGCTCCCCCTCGGAACCGGAAACGATCTGGCACGCGGATTGGGCATACCTCTCGACCCTGAAGCTGCCGCTCAGGTCGTGATCTCGGGCCGGCCGCGACGACTGGACCTCCTGCTCGACGACGCAGGCGGTGTGGTGGTCAACGCCGTCCACCTCGGCATCGGGGCCAGGGCCATGCAGGCCGCAAGCGCGCTAAAGTCCAGGCTCGGCCGATTCGCCTACCCGCTGGGCGCTTTCTCGGCTGGGCTCCGCACCCGTGGCTGGCGGCTCGATGTCGGTGTCGACGGCAAACCGGTCGGCAACTCGCAAGGCCGCGTGCTGATGGTCGCCCTCTCGAATGGGCCCAGCATCGGCGGCGGCATGGCAAGCCTGCACCCGGACGCGGTGCCCTCCGACGGCCGGGCGGAAGTGGTCATCTCGCGTGCGGTGGGCGTGCTGGCTCGCGTCGGCTACGCCACCGACCTCAGCCGAGGCACGCACCTGACGCGCGATGACGTCGAAGTGGTCCGCGGCCGGCAAGTGACGATCAGCGGGGACCCGTTCTTCACGGTGGCCGACGGCGAGATCGACGGGCCGATGACCAAGCGCTCTTGGACACTCAAGCCAGCCGCGTGGCAGCTGTGCGTACCCCAACCAGCGAGCCCCCCAGCATCTCAACGGACCGCGGGAGCCGCAGACGGATAGCCACGAATTGCAGCGGCGAACCGGTGATCAAACGGCTACCGGCGCCTCCGCCACCTGCCCGGCGCCAGGGGGATGCCGAACGCCAGGTGCGCGGCGACGAACGCCAGTCCCAGCGTGACGAGGTCGAGCCCGCCCAGCGTGACGTCCAGCAGCGCGAGCACGAAACAGATCAGTGCGATTACGGCGAGCATCAGGTTCTCCTCTTTGAGCTCGATGAACACCGCGACCCATATTTGGTTTACCCGCTGATCGTTTCTCTATGCCGAGCGGCCCGATTCGCCCAGCTGGTCGCCACTGTTGAAGATCGCGCGGAGCCGTTACGCTTCCCACCATGGCGGAGCAAGAGATCGGCCGCCGAGCGCTATTGGCAGGCGGCGCTCTGGTCGTTGCCGGTGGGGCCACTGTCGCCCTCGCCGGTTGCACTGGCGAGGAACCTGCGAGCGCGGCCAGCCCGTTACCTACTGCGCCGCCGCCCGACCTGGGCAGCTGGGACGCCGTCCGCGATGAGTTCACGCTCGACCCTGAATTGGCACACTTCGCCGCGTTCGTCCTTGCGTCCCATCCTGCTCCGGTGCGCGCAGCGATCGAGCGCTGGCGCGAGGTCCTGGATCGCGACCCCGAGACGGCGGTGCAGGACGCGTACACGCATGACGAAGCGGTGCGAGCAGCCGCGAGCCGCTTTATGCGCGTCCAGCCCAACGAGATCGCCTTGACCGACAGCACGACCATGGGGCTGGGCTTGGTCTATCACGGCCTGACTCTGTTGCCGGGCGCGCACGTCCTGACGACGACCCACGACTTCTACTCCACCCATGAGGCCCTGCGGCTGGCTGCGGGACGGGCCGGTGCGGAGGTAGAGCAGGTCACGCTCTACGACGACCCGGCGGCCGCCGACGCCGACGAGATCAC
>JASLBX010000177.1 GCA_030146385.1 Jiangellaceae bacterium
GCCGCGAGGCCGGTGAGGATCCCGACCTGGCCGAGCCGCGCCCGGCCGACGTGGTGGAGGACTACGAGCAATAGCCGTTCCGCCGAATTTCTTACCGCAAGACGGGAGTACGCCCGTCGATCTTCCGTCCGGTACGGTGTTCAGCCATGAAGATCCTCATCTCGGCGGACATGGAGGGCGCCACGGGCGTCACCTGGCCAGCGGATTGCGAGCCGGGGGCGCCGGAGTGGCAGCGGTGCCGGCCGATGTTCACGTCCGACGTCAATGCCGCGATCGCCGGTCTGTTCGATGGCGGGGCCACCGAGGTGCTGGTCAACGAGGCCCACTCGACCATGCGAAACCTGCTGCTCGATGACCTTGACTCGCGGGCGACGATGATCACTGGCCGCCACAAGGAGCTCACCATGGTCGAGGGTATCCAGTGCGGTGACGACGACGGCGAGGTGTTCCTCGGCTACCACACCGCGGCCGGGACCGAAGGCGTGCTCGCCCATACCTACCTCCCGAACTCGATCATCGTTGTGCGGGTGAACGGCGAAGTCGGCAGCGAAGGCCGGCTCAATGCACACGTAGCAGGGGAGTACGGAGTACCCGTCATCTTGGTCACCGGCGACGACCGGACCTGCGAGGACGCCGAGCTGTACGCGCCCAATGCTCGCAAGGTGGCGGTCAAGGACCATATATCGCGATACACGGCGGAGTGCCGGCCACCGTCAGTGACGTTCGCCGAAATTCGGGCCGCGGCCAAGGCCGCCACTGCGCTCGCTGGCCGGCGCGAGCCGGATCACGACGGGCCCTTCACGGTCGAGATCGAGGTGGACGCGTCGCAGCTGGTCACCAACGCGCTGATGGTGCCGACGGTTGAGCAGTTGGACGAGCGCCACATCAGGTTCGAGGCTTTGACGGCGTACGACATGATCCGGTGCTTCAAGGCCGTGTGCACCCTCATCTCGGCAGCCACCGAGCGGAACTATGGCTGAGGTGCCGACAGCTGAGGACGAGGTCGTCTCGCTGACCTCCGCGCTCATCCAGATCGATACCAGTAACTACGGCGGTGGGTCGTGCGCTGAGCGTCCGGCTGCGGAGTACGTCGTGGCGCAGCTCGCGGACGCCGGAATCGAGGCGACGCTGCTCGAGTCCGCGCCCGGCCGGGCGAACGTCGTGGCGCGAGTCGCCGGCAGCTCGTCGTCTCGGCCCGGGTTGCTGGTGCACGGGCATCTCGACGTCGTCCCCGCCGAGCCGAGTGACTGGACCGTCCACCCGTTCTCTGGTGAGGTTCGCGACGGCGTGGTGTGGGGGCGTGGCGCTGTCGACATGAAGAACACGGTCGCGATGATGCTGGCTGTAGCGCGGGGCTGGGCCCGCGCGGGACGGTCGCCGCAGCGGGACGTCGTGTTCGCGTTTACCGCCGACGAAGAGGACAGCGCTGCGGCGGGCGCCGACTGGCTGGTGCGGAACCATGCCGACCTGTTCGAAGGCTGCACGGAGGGGGTCAGCGAGTCGGGTGCCTACACCTTCCACGCCGGCGATGGAGTCCGCCTGTATCCCATCGGCGCGGGAGAGCGGGGGACGGCTTGGGTAGATCTCGTCGCCCGCGGGACGGCGGGCCACGGCTCGCGAGTGAACCACGACAACGCGGTAGGCGCCCTGGCGGCGGCCGTCGCGCGGATCGACGCGTACGAGTGGCCGGTGCGTTTGACGCCGACTGTTCGAGCGGCGCTGATCTCGATCGGGGCGGCGGTTGGTGTGGACGTCGACCCGGACGCGCCCGGCTTCGACGCTGACGCGGTGCTCGACAAGCTGGGGCCTGCCCGGCGGTTGGTCGAGTCGACCGTCCGGAACAGCGCGAACCCGACCATGCTGTCGGCCGGCTACAAGGTGAACGTGATTCCCGGCGTCGCGACTGGGCGGGTCGACGGCCGGGTGCTTCCGGGCGTCGAGGACGAGTTCGTCGCAGTGCTGGACGAGCTGACCGGGCCGTCGGTCGACTGGGCGTACCACCATCGTTCGCCCGCGTTGTCGGCTCCGGTCGATTCACCGACGTTCGCGGCGATGTCGGCGGCCGTGCTAGCCGAGGATCCTGGGGCGCACGTCGTGCCGGTGTGCATGTCGGGCGGGACGGACGCCAAGCAGTTCTCCGAGCTGGGCATCGTGGGTTACGGGTTCGCGCCGCTGAAGCTGCCGCCGTCGTTTGACTACCACGCGTTGTTCCACGGCATCGACGAACGGGTGCCGGTGGAGGCGCTGCGGTTCGGCGTACGAGTGCTCGATCGCTTCTTGTCGTCGGTCTCGTGAAGGAGAGCTGTGCCAGTTCCTGAGCTCAAGCGTCCGCCCCGGTTGAAGCCGGGCGACCGGGTTGCGGTCGTCTCGCCGAGCGGCCCGGTACCGAAGGACCGGCTGGACGTCGGGTGCGCGGTGCTCCGGTCATGGGGCCTGGACGTTGCGCTGGGTGCACACGTGCTGGACGTGGAGGACCGGTTCGAGTACCTGGCCGGGACGGACGCCGACCGCGCCTTTGACCTGCAGCAGGCGTGGCTGGATCCGAGTGTGGCAGCGGTCGTGTGCGCCCGCGGCGGATACGGCGTGCACCGGATGGTGGACCTGCTCGACTGGTCCGCCATGGCCGCCGTCCCGCCGAAGGTGTTCGCCGGCTTCAGCGACATCACTGCACTGCACGAGGCGTTCGCTGTGCGGCTGGGCGTCGCGACGCTGCACTCGCCGATGGTGGGCGGGACGCAGATTCAGGACGAACGCTCGGCTGAACTGTTGCGGCAGATGCTGTTCTCGCCCGAGTCGTCGACGGTGCTGACGTCGCCGACTGCGGAGACGCTTGTGCCTGGCGTCGCGTCCGGAGTGACGGTCGGCGGCTGCCTGGCGTTGCTGGCCGACAACCTCGGGACGCCGACGGCTCGACCGGGTGTGGACGGCGGGATTCTCGTGATCGAAGACACCGACGAGGACCGCTACCGGATCGACCGGATGCTTACCCAGTTGCTTCGCAGCGGCTGGATGGACGGCGTGGCCGGCATCGCGCTCGGCTCCTGGTTCGCGTGCCAGGACGGGGTGCGCGAGCTCATGGTGGACCGGCTTGGCGACCTCGGCGTGCCGGTGGTGTGGGAGCTGGGATTCGGGCACTGCCCGAGTTCTTTGACGGTGCCGTTGGGGATTCCCGCGACGCTGGACGCCGACGCTGCAATGCTCACGCTGGACGTCCCAGCTCTCCTATAACGCTGAGGCTATGACTTGTGATCGAACGCGTGTTCGGGTAGGGTGTGGGTAGCGGTCGGGAGTTGTTGAGTCCCACCTTCTGGATGAGCGGCGTGGTTGCGGTGTGATCGGCCCGGTTGAGACCCGGGCCTCCTTGGTTGATCGTCGATGTCGCCTGG
>JASLBX010000181.1 GCA_030146385.1 Jiangellaceae bacterium
CAGGGCAGACTGGGGGGATGGGACGGGTGACAGCGCGCCGCCGGGTCGTTCGGGTTCGGGACGGACGCACCTCCGCGCGCGCTGACACGGTCGCCGTGGAAGAGCCGCTCGTCGTGCGGGTGGGCGACGCTGCGCTGACGCTCACCATGCGCACGCCCGGCGACGACTTCGACCTGGTCGCCGGGTGGCTGGTCAGCGAGGGCGCGGTCGCTCAGACGCAGGACATCGTGGGCATGCGGCTGTGCCCCGACGAGGACAACACGGTCGAGGTCGCGCTTGCCCATGGGATCACCCCGCCGAAGCCCCGTGCCTTCGCCACAACAAGCGCCTGCGGCGTGTGCGGAGCGGACACGATCGTCGAGGTTCACAGCGCTCTGCGGTGGGCCGTCGCCGAAGATCAGGTGACGTTCGACCTGGGCACGTTCGCCAAGCTCCCCGACCTGTTGCGTGCCCACCAGCGGGTCTTCGACCGGACGGGCGGCCTGCACGCAGCCGGGTTGTTCACGTCGACCGGCGAGCCCGTCTATGTACGGGAGGACGTCGGCCGCCACAACGCCGTCGACAAGGTCGTCGGTGCGGCGCTGCGCGACGGCCGGCTGCCGCTGGCCGGGCACGTCCTGCAGGTGAGCGGCCGCGCGTCGTTCGAGCTGGTCCACAAGGCGGTGCAGGCAGGCATTCCGGCGCTTTCCGCCGTCTCCGCGCCGTCGAGCCTAGCCGTCGACCTCGCCGAAGAGTGCGGCCTGACGCTGCTGGGGTTCGTCCGGGACGGCGGCATGAACGTCTACACCCGCGGGGACCGCATCGCGGCGTGAGACAGCGGCCGTCAGGCGGATCGCGTCGGAACCCAGAAGCGCAGTTTGCCGTCGCGGCGATCCTCGAACTGCCCGCCGGCGTTCTCGATCACCCGCCGGGACGGGAAATTGTCGACGTCACACGTGACCAGCACGGGATCGATGCCGAGGTCCCGGCACCACGGAAGCGCCTGCCGGAGCATCGCGGTCGCGTGCCCTCGACGCCGAGCCGACGGCCGCACGTCGTAGCCCACGTGGCCGCCATAGTCGCGGAGCCAGGGCGTCAGCCGGTGCCGGATCGACAGCCGGCCCAGAAACTCGTCCCCCTCGACGAACCACAAGTAGGTGGCCGGAACCCAGCCGGCCGGGCGCGGGGCGTCCTCGTTCGCCTCAGCGAGCTGGGAGGCCACATACGCCGCGAACGCCGACTCGTCGCGGAGGCGCTCAACGTCCAGGAACTCCGCCCACGTGGGGTTGTACCCAGGTTCGGCGACAGCGTCGAGCCAGGACTTGTGAACGTCCACCGTCGGGCGGATGAGGTGCGCCACACACCTATCATCGCCGACGCCCGGCAGATCATTCCGTGCGTGAACCGGCCGGCCCGTCACGCCTCCGGAGGCGCCGGCTCCCGCTTGACGGCCACCAGCAGGCCGTCCCCCACGGGGAGCATGGCCGGAAGCAGATTCTCGTCCTCCCGGACCGCCTTGCCGAGCTCGCGGATCGTGACGGTGTCATGGTCGCGCTGCGCGGGGTCGGCGACGCGGTCGTGCCACAACGCGTTGTCGAACGCGACGATGCCGCCCGGCCGGAGCAGCCTGATCGCCTGCTGGAGGTAATCGGCGTACTCGGCCTTCTCGGCGTCGCAGAACACCAGGTCGTAGGCGCCGTCGGTGAGCCGGGGCAGGACGTCCAGCGCGGCGCCTGTGATCAGGCGCGTGCGGTTGTGGGGGACGCGGGCCTCCGTGAAGGCTTCGCGCGCCAACCGCTGGTGTTCGGATTCGATGTCGACGCTTGTCAGCACTCCGTCCGAGCGCATGCCGGCGAGCAGGTACAGGCCGGACACCCCGGCGCCGGTGCCGATCTCGACGACGGTACGAGCCTCGATGGCGGCGGCGAGCAGGCGTAGCACGACACCCGCGCCCTGCCCGACCGGGACGGCGCCGACCTCGGCGGCTCGCTGCCGAGCCTGCGTGATGACCTTGTCCTCTTCGACGAAGCCCTCGGCGTAGACCCACGACTCAGGGCTGATGCTGGAAGTAATGGCGGCCTCCTCGAACGAGCGACACACCGAAGCTTAGACGCCTCATGGAACCGCAGCGTGTCTTCGACGCGTTGCTGAGGCAGGTGCGTCGTCGGCATCAGCGGCACTTTTCGGGAACAGCCCGCTCCGAAAGTTGGTTACGAAAGGAGTCATCGGTCACGATGGCAGTGGCAGTCTGGCCGGGCGAGGGAGGTGTTCTGGTGTCCGATGCCGATGAGGGGGGCCGCGAGAGCGGCGGCATCTCCGAACCCAGGGCACTTCCGGCGCCGTCCGACTGGACGCCTCCGAGCTGGGACGACGTGGTCCGCGAGCATTCCGCACGCGTCTACCGGCTGGCCTACCGCCTGACCGGCAACCAGCACGACGCCGAGGACCTGACCCAGGATGTGTTCATCCGGGTGTTCCGGTCGCTATCGACGTACACCCCCGGCACGTTCGAGGGCTGGCTGCACCGCATCACCACGAACCTGTTCCTCGACATGGTCCGGCGGCGGCAGCGGATCCGGTTCGACGCGCTCGGCGACGACGCCGCTGAGCGGCTGTCCGGACGCGAGCCGGCGCCCGACCGCCTACTTGCCGACCAGCAGCTCGACTCCGACGTACAAAGCGCGCTGGACTCGTTGCCTCCAGACTTCCGGGCCGCCGTCGTGCTGTGCGACATCGAGGGCCTGTCCTACGAGGAGATCGCCGCCACGCTCGGCGTCAAGCTGGGGACCGTGCGCAGCCGTATCCACCGCGGCCGCGCCCAACTGCGGGCGGCCCTGGAGCACCGCGCGCCTCGCTCGACCCTTCTCGACGACGCCGCTGCGGAGGCCGACCCAGCCGAGACGAGGGAGGAGGCCTGAATGAAGCACCTCGGTGAACGCGTAACCGCGTTGTTCGACGAGCAACTCGACCACGAAGCTCGCGACGCCGCCCTCGCTCATCTCGCCCAATGCTCTGCATGCCAGGCCGCCGTCGCCGCGGAACGCTCGGTCGCGTCCACGCTGCGGAGCCTTCCTGACGTCCAGCCGT
Organism: Jiangellaceae bacterium; assembly: GCA_030146385.1. Taxonomy (GTDB): domain Bacteria; phylum Actinomycetota; class Actinomycetes; order Jiangellales; family Jiangellaceae; genus JASLBX01. The sequence goes on from JASLBX010000181.1 coordinate 3,067, forward strand.
CCGAGAAGCTCGTCCAGATTCTGCTCGCCCTCCCCGGACCGGACGCCCCGCTTCCGCCCGAACGGCGGCCCTTCCCGGGCGCCGCACCGGCACCGGCCAGGTGGCGTACGGACGGCGTTACCCGCGGAGTCCCGCAGCAGCGCCAGCCGCACGGCGGCACCACGCCGTCGTCCCGGCGCTCGGGCGTCCGGTATGCCGTGGCGGGCTCGATGTCGGTGGGGGTCCTTGCTGTCGCGCTGGCATCGCTGGGCGGCGAGCCCGAGGATGCCGTCGTACCACCTACCCAGCAGTTCACCGTGGAGCACGCCCGGTCGTCCGGCGCGCTGCCCTTTGCCGATCCGTCCTCGGTCGTCGTTCCGGCGAGCGTGGCGCAGGAACCGTAGTGATGCCGACGCGGTCAGCCGTCGTCCGCCACATCACGCCGACCATCGTTGTGGGGCTGGTCGCCGGAGTCCTCGTGGTCGGAGCGCTAGTGGCGCCCGCGCACGCGCACAAAGCCCGGAGTGATCGTGACGATTCCCGCGCCGTTTCGTTGCTCTACCGCGCCATGGACGCGCCCGACCGGCTGAACTACGTCGGTACCCAGTTCGTGAGTGCGTGGTCGGCGCTCGACCGGTCAAATTCGACCAGCGCGATCGTCCAGGTCCGGCACACCGCCGACGCCACGACGCTGGTCATAGACCACGATGCACAGGCGATGACGCTTCCGTCGCAGGGCCAGTCAGGGCTGGCCGGCGACGATGGTCCCATCGGCCTGCTGGTCAAGGCCTACGACGTCGAGTTGCTGGGGCAGGGCCGGGTCGCCGGCCGTCATACGGACGTCGTGGGCGCCCGCCGCCTGGACGGGACGCTTGCCGCCCGGTTGTGGCTGGACGCGGAGTACGCGTTGGCGTTGCGCCGCGAGGTCTACGACAAGGCCGGGCGCACGGTGTCCGCCAGCGCGTTCGTCGAGATCGAGCTCGCTCCGGTCCAGTCGCGGTTCGTGGCGGCATCGCCCCGGACGTGGGCGTCGACGGCTGGTCTGGCGGCCGTCCCGTCCCAGCTGTCGCACGCCGATCTGGCAGACCTGCGCGCGAACGGCTGGCGATGCCTGTCCGACCTCGGCGGCGAGCTCATGCTTTACGACGCGGCCCGCTACGACGACGCCATCCGGCTCAGCTACTCCGACGGTGTCGCGAACGTGTCGGTGTTCGAGCAACCCGGCTACCTGGACCCGGACACCCTCAAGGGATTCGACCGGAACAAGCACGGCGACGGAATCGTCTACACCTCGCCCGGCCCGCCGAGCCAGTTCGTGTGGGCCACCGCCGACGGCAGGGTGATCACTGTGGTGGCCGACGGATCGATCGAGACGGTCGACTCTGTGCTCGAGGAGTATCCACCTAGCGAGTCGAGTGCTCCCTCTGGCGTTTTCCACCGGATCGCACGAGGGGCCAAGAAGTTGGTCTCCTGGCTGAACCCATTCGACTAGTCGGGCTGAAAGAATCTTGTCATGAGTCACGAGCAGGAACCTCCCGGTTCTGGTTGGTCGCGGCCCGGGCCGTGGCCGGATTCAGGTCCGGAGACGGATCCTGCCCGGTGGCCGGAGCCTGCCCCGGAGCCGAGTGCTGCTCCGGGGCCGGCCTTCCAGCAGGCGCCCGAGCCGCAGGGTGACGAGTCGCAAGCACATGACCCGTGGGTGAGCCCGCGCGAGCAGCCGCGCGAACGGTCAGGCCCCACCGCCGGCGCGCTGGCCGGCGGCGCGGCGGCCATCGCCCTGCTGGCCGGCTCGGCCGGCGCGCTGACCGCCTCATTGATCGAGCCCGAGCCCGAGAACGGCAACACGTCGGTCGTCACCGTGCTCGGCACCGACCCTGCGTCCCTCGAGGGTGACCCGCCGGACTCGGTGGCGGACGTGGCGGCTTCGGTGCTCGCGAGTGTGGTGTCGGTTTCCGCAGGGGAGGGCACCGGCTCCGGGTTCGTGATCTCCGAAGACGGTTACATCGTTACTAATCACCATGTTGTTCGGGGCGGGGATGAGATCGAGCTCGCCTTCATTGACGGGAGCCGCGAGCAGGCCGAGATCGTCGGGACGAGCGCCAGCTATGACCTCGCGGTGCTTCTCGTCGATCGCGACGATCTAACACCCGTCGTACTCGGAGACACGGACAGCGTCGACGTGGGCGATCCGGTCCTGGCCATCGGCAGCCCGCTCGGGTTGGAAGGCACTGTCACCAGTGGCATCGTGTCCGCGCTCAACCGCCCGGTGACCGCCACGCGCCAGGGCGAGCAGGCCTTCATCAATGCGCTCCAAACGGACGCCGCCATCAACCCCGGCAACTCCGGAGGCCCGCTGGTGGACTCGCAGGGACGGGTGATCGGGGTCACCTCGGCGATCGCGACGCTCGGTTTCTCCGGCACATCGGGGGGCAGCATCGGTCTGGGCTTCGCCATCCCCATCGACCAGGCCCGGCGCACGGCGGAGCAGATCATCGCGACCGGCGAAGCCCAGTACCCGGTGATGGGCGTTCGGCTGGACCCGTCCTACGACGAGCCGGGAGCACGGATCGCAGAGGACGGCGAGGACGGCCCCGGAGTGGTTCCGAACGGTCCTGCTGAGCGGGTGGGCATGCGTCCCGGCGATGTGATCGTGGCCATCGACGGCCGTCCGGTAGCGACACCTGACGAGCTCGTGGTCCTCCTGCGGACACGGGCGCCGGGCGACGAGGTCACCCTGCGGTACGTCCGGAACGGCGTCGAGGAAGAGGTGACCTTGACCCTGGACTCGGAGACGGGCTGATTGGGCCGTACTCTGGAGCGAGGTACCTGTCCGGGCCAGTAGAGGGAGCCGCCGTGTTCGGCCTTGGGTTGGGCGAGATAGCGATCATTCTGGTCGTGGCGCTCGTCGTCTTCGGCCCCGACAAGCTGCCCGAGATGGCCAAGCAGGCGGCGTCGTTCGTCCGCGACTTGCGAAAGATGGTCGCCAACGCACGCCGCGACATCGGCGTCAGCATCCAAGACCTCGGCATCGACGAGGAAGATCTGCGGACGAACGCCTTCGGGTTGCGCAACTGCCGGAGCGTCCGCAGATCT
>JASLBX010000182.1 GCA_030146385.1 Jiangellaceae bacterium
CTGGCCAGGCCGCGAGCGAGTGCGTTCGGCTTGTAGCCCAGCTCCTCCATTGCGCGCAGGATCCGCCGGCGTGTGCTCGCCGATACCGGTCTGGTCCCGTTGAGGGCATACGAGACGGTGCTCAGGGCGACGTTGGCACGCCGGGCGACGTCGACCATCCGTGGTGTCACGCCGCCTCCCGCAGGTTGTCGAAGCGTTTAGTCGAAGGGTTTCGACGAAAGTAGGGGTGTTACCTGCGGATGTCAACAGTCCAACCGCCCCCTTGCCACGCCCAGGCCACCGACCAACTTCGCATCAAGACCATCCCGTAGCTCTGACCAGCACATATGCCTGACACATAGGCCTCTGAGGCAAGGATCTGAGTAACTTGATCGATACCGGCTCTTGACACGGCTGGCATCCGATGCGAGGGTCGAAACGCTTCGACACAGCACCGTCCGTCGCCCCCGCTCACCGGTTGGCGTCCCTGATGGCCGGCGCCAGCCTCGACCGAGAGGAAGTCAAGCCATGCGGGTCGTCACCTGGAGATCGCCACACCGTTCCGGCTCGCCGCCCGGCCACCGGCGCCGAGCCGGCAAACTCGTCGGTGCACTCGCCGTCCCGGTCCTTGCCGCCGGGCTGGTCGTCCCCAATGCCAGTGCCCAGGACGAGGAACTACCGTTCCGCAATCCCGACCTTCCCTTAGACGAGCGGATCGACGACCTGCTCGGGCGGCTGACCCTGGACGAGAAGCTCTCCCTACTACACCAGTCCCAGGAGCCGATACCTCGCCTAGGCATTCCGTACTTCAAGGCCGGCACCGAGGCATTGCACGGCGTCGCGTGGTCCAACCACCTGAACGACAACTGGAACCAGGTGCTCTCCACCCAAGCCACGGTGTTCCCGCAGGCCATCGGCCTCGCGAGCACATGGAACCCGGAGCTGATCGAGCAGGTCGGCTCGGTCGTCGGGGATGAGCTGCGCGGCTACAACTCCGTCGATCCGATCCTGTGGGGCCTGCAGGTCTGGTCGCCGGTCGTCGACCTGCTCCGCGACCCGCGGTGGGGCCGGAACGAGGAAGGTTACTCTGAGGACCCGCTGCTCACCGGTGAAATGGCCACCGCGTACGGCAGCGGGCTGTCCGGCGACGACCCCGAGTACTTGAAGGTCGCGCCAGTGCTGAAGCACTTCTACGGCTACAACAACGAGGTCAGCCGCAACAACACGTCCTCGAACCTGCGGCCCCGGGTGAAGCAGGAGTACAGCCAGGTTCCATTCCGGATCGCGATCGAGGCGGACGCGGCGACCGGCGTGATGGCGTCGTACAACAAGGTCAACGGCCGCCCAACCCACGTCGACCCGGACATCGACGAAGTCGTCCGGTCGTGGACCGACAAGACCTTGTACAACGTGAGCGACGCCTGGGGGCCACGTGCGCTGGTCGAGGCGCAGGGCTACTTCGATGCGCACGACGAGGCGTACGCGGCGCTGCTCAGGGCCGGGCTGGACGGCTTCACCGTCGATGAGAGCAACACCGGGCCGACGATCGGGTTCTTGAAGTCCGCCCTTGACAAGGGCTACCTGACGGTCGACGACGTGGACAACGCCGTCCGCCACGTCCTGTCGGTCCGCTTCCGGCTGGGCCACTTCGACCCGGACGGCGGTCCGTACGGAGACATCACCGCGGACGTCCTCGATCGTCCTGAGCACCGGGCACTCAACCGGGAGACCGCCGACCAGGCGCTCGTGCTCCTGGAGAACTCGGACGGGACGCTGCCGCTCGACCCGGACGAGACCGCCGAGGTGGCGGTCATCGGACCGTTGCACGACACGCTGTTCAGCGACTGGTACGGCGGGCGGATGCCGTACGAGGTCACACCGCTCGACGGCATCACCGAGCGGCTCGGCGACGACGCCACGGTGACCGGTGTCGAGGCACTCGACCGGGTGGCGTTGAAGGACGTCGCTACCGGTCGGTACCTCACCGCCACCGGCACGAATCCGGAGACGGACTTCGTCGTCGCCTCGGACACGACGCCTACGCCAGCTTCGCTGTGGGACGTCAACGACTGGATGGTCGACTACGCCACGCTGCGCAACGTGGGCAACGAGAAGTACCTCACCGGCGCCTTCGGTCCGTACACCACGTCATCCGACGAGCCGTCCGGCTGGTTCGTCCAACAGCAGTTCCGGCTGGAGGAGCAGGACGACGGTACGTACCTGATCCAGTACGTCGGCTACGAGACCAACGAGGGCTGGTGGTGGATCCCGGAGCACTACGTAACCGTCTCCGCGGACGGCAGTGTGGGAACCGGATCGAAGGCCGACGCCGCTCACTTCGACAAGGAGGTCGTGATCAGCGGCGTCGACAGCGCGATCGATGCCGCCGCCGACGCTGACGCGGCCGTCGTGGTGGTCGGCAGCCAGCCGTTCGTCTACGGCCGGGAGAACCACGACAGGGAGAGCCTGGACCTGGGCTACAGCCAGCAGGCGCTGATCGAGGCGGTCACCACGGCCAACCCCGACACCGTCGTCGTCCTGGAGACCAGCTACCCGGTCACGATGGACGCTGATCCGGACGCACTGCTGTGGACCACGCACGCGGGTTCGGAGACCGGCAACGCGATCGCCGGAGCGGTCTTCGGCGACGCCAACCCGGCCGGCCGGCTGACCCAGACGTGGTACGCCGGCACCGACGACCTGCCGAGCATCACGGACTACGACATCATCAAGAGCGGCTGGACCTACATGTACTACGACGGGACGCCGCTCTACCCGTTCGGCCACGGCCTGTCGTACAGCACGTTCGAGTACTCGGATCTGACGACGTCCGGCAAGTCCGTGGGTGGCAACGGCGTCGTGCGGGTCAGCGTCGATGTGACGAACAGCGGCGACCTGGCGGGCGACGAGGTGGTCCAGTTCTACACGCACCAGCGGACGTCCCGCGACACGACGGCGAGCAGGCAGCTGCGCGACTTCCAGCGGGTCTCGCTCGAACCAGGTGAGACGAAGACCGTCCGGTTCACCCTGCGGGCCGGCGACCTGGCGCACTGGGACGTGACGCGTGAGAAGTGGGTCGTGGAGGCGTCGGACTACGACCTGCTCGTCGGATCCTCGTCCGCCGACATTCGGCAGCAGGCCACGGTACGGGTGAACGGCGAGAGCATCCCGGCCCGCAACCTGTCGAAGCAGACCCGGGCGGAGAACTTCGACGACTACTCCGACGTCCTGCTGGTCGACGAGAGCAAGGAGCGGGGCACTGCCGTCGAGGCCGCCGCGGACGGTGCCTGGGTCAAGTTCGCCGACGCGAAGCTAGGTAAGAAGGCCACCTCGTTCACCGCACAGGTGGCCAAGGCGAGCGAGGGCGCGGCCACGATCGAGATCCGGCTCGACTCGCCGACCGGTCCGCTGGCCGGGACGGCGACGGTCGAGAGCACCGGCGACGTCTACACGTACGAGACCACGAGCGCCTCGCTGGCCGGAGCCTCCGGAACTCGCGACGTCTACCTGGTGATGGGAGGCGACGTGCGGCTGTCCACCTTCTCGATCAACTAGGTGGCCGAGCGGTTCGGCGATCAGGTGACAAGGCCGCGCAGTAATCTGCAGCTTCATCCGCGTTGGTCACCTGATCGCCACCGCTGTCCGCAATCACATCGGCGTGAGGCGCGTGCGCGGGCCGGCGCGGAGCACTTGGGACGGCAGCTCCCGGCCGACCAGCTTCTCCGCCTGGGCGGCGGCGGCGATCAGCGCATCGAGGTCCACGCCGGTGTCGATGCCCATGTCCTCGAGCATGTGCACGAGTTCCTCGGTGGCGAGGTTGCCCGATGCTCCCGGCGCGTACGGGCATCCGCCCAGGCCGCCGACGGACGCGTCGAAGTCGTCCACGCCCAGCTGCAACGCGGCATAGACGTTCGCCAGTCCGGTCCCCCGCGTGTTGTGGAAGTGCAGGCCGAGGGGGACGTCCGGATGCGCCGAACGCATCTCCCCGACCAACTCGGTCACGCGGGTCGGTGTCGC
>JASLBX010000308.1 GCA_030146385.1 Jiangellaceae bacterium
TGTTCACCTACGTCGTCGAGACCGAGCGGCGGTTCTACCTGACCAACAAGGTCGACCTCCAGGTCCGCAGTGAGGGCGGCGAGGTATATTTCGAGGTCACGATGAGCGACGCCTGGGTGTGGGACATGTACCGCCCGGCTCGCTTCGTCAAGAACGTCAAGGTGGTCACGTTCAAGGACGTGCACGTCGAGGAACTCGCCAAGAGCGACCTGGAGATCCCCAAGACCGACCTCGGCAGCTGATCCCGCTTCCGTTCGATCACGTTCAGCACCCGTAGGCCTGCTGTACCCAGGCGCGTGCGGGTGGTACGGCGCCGACGGCCCTGGTGGGCGGCCCACGCATGGCGGCTTATCCACACCTAGGGTCGGCGGGTCCTCGCTATCCACAGATTCGTGATCACGCCCCACCGGCTTAGGGCGGCCCCGCAAGGCTCGTAGCCGGAGGTGGTGCCGGTGCGGGCCAACAACGCCATCGGAGCGTACGGCGAACAGGTCGCCGTCCAACATCTGGAGGACGCCGGGTACACGATCGTCGACCGGAACTGGCGGTGCGACCTTGGTGAGATCGACGTGGTCGCCTGGGCCCCGGCCAACAGCCCGGCTGCACGGCCCTGCCTGGTCGTCTGCGAGGTGAAGACCCGCCGTGGGCTCGGCTACGGTTCCGGCTTCGAAGCCGTCACGCCTGACAAGGCCGCTCGGCTGCTCCGGCTCGGGCACAGATGGCTCGAGCAGCACGACGCGCCACGGGGCGCCGCGCTGCGGTTCGACGTCCTGGCCGTGCACATCTCGCGGCGCGGCGAGCCTCGGGTCGAGCACCTGCAAGGTGCGCTCTGATGCGGCTCGGCCGGGCCCGCAGCGTCGGGCTGTCCGGAGTACGCGGCACGGTGGTCGACATCGAGGCGCACATCGGCGGCATGCCCGGATTCACGATGGTCGGCCTGCCGGACGCCTCGCTGGTCGAGGCGCGCGATCGGGTCCGCGCCGCGATCCTGACCAGTGGCGAGTCGTGGCCGCTGCAGCGCATCACGGTGAGCCTGTCGCCGGCGTCGATGCCGAAGCGCGGCAGCTACTTCGATCTCGGGATCGCAGTGGCGATCCTGGAGGCCGGCGATCAACTGCCTACGGGCGCTGGCGGCGACATCGTCTTCTTCGGTGAGATGTCACTGGACGGCCGGCTCCGGGCGGTACGCGGTGTGCTGCCCGCCGTGCTGGCGGCGTCTTCGGCCGGCCTGGACCGGGTCGTCGTCCCCGAAGCGAACGCAGCCGAGGCCCGACTGATCCCCGGTATGTCGGTGCTGGGCGCCAGGTCGCTGGCGCAGGTGGTGGCGGTGCTGCGCGGGTTGCCGATGCCGGACGAGCCGCCCGACCCGCCGACGACCGCCCCGGAACCGGCGTCCGCCCTGCATGAGCTTGACATGGCCGACGTCGCCGGTCAGGGCGAAGCCAAGCGGGGTGTGGAGATAGCCGCGGCGGGTCACCACCACCTGATGCTCGGCGGCGTCCCGGGCGCCGGCAAGACGATGCTCGCGCAGCGGTTGCCAGGGCTGCTGCCCGACCTGAGCGCGGAGGAGTCGCTGGAGGTGACGGCGATCCACTCGGTCGCCGGCGTGCTGCCGCCGCATCAGCCGCTGGTCACGCGGCCGCCGTTCGCCGAGCCGCATCACACCGCCTCCGCGGCAGCGGTGGTCGGTGGCGGCAGCCGTCAGATCAGGCCGGGCGCCGCGTCGGTCGCACACCGGGGTGTCTTGTTCATGGATGAAGCCCCGGAGTTCAGCATCACCGTGCTCGACGCGCTCCGCCAGCCACTGGAGAACGGAGAGCTGGTCGTGTCGCGGTCGGAGTCGACGATCACGTTTCCAGCGCGCTTCCTGCTCGTTCTCGCCATGAACCCGTGCCGGTGCGGCTACCACGGCAGCCGGCACCGCGACTGCACCTGCAGCCCGGACTCCGTCCGCCGCTACTGGCAGCGCATCTCGGGACCGGTTCGCGACCGGATCGACGTCCGTATCCAGATCGAGCCGCCCGCGATCGCCAGCCTGGACGCCGGGCTGGCCGCGGCCGAGCCGACGAAGGTGGTGGCCGAGCGCGTCCTCGCCGCGAGAGACCGCCAGCGCAAGCGGCTGGCCGACACACCATGGCGGGTCAACGGCGAGGTGCCGGGGCCGTACCTGCGCCGCAACCTGATGCCGCCGGCGTCGACGATCGGACCGCTGCACGAGGCCTTCAGCAAAGGCGTGCTGACGGCTCGCGGCGCCGACCGGGCACTCAGGGTCGCGTGGACGATCGCCGACCTGGCAGGGCACGACACACCTACCCGGGACGACGTTTCCGAAGCGGTGTCCCACCGACTGGGAAGTAGTGGTTCGCATGACCGGCTGTCCTGAATCCGAGCGGATCGCCCGAGCCGCCCTGTCGGCCGCTGTGGAGCCACCGGGAGAGCGAGTCGCGAAGCACATGATCGACCACGGGCCGGAGGCCAGCCTGGCGGCCCTGCGCAAGGGCGGTGATGACAAGCTCGACCCGGGAGGGCGGATACACCGCCTGTTGGCCGGTGTCGACGGCGCCGCGCTGCTGGCGTCTGCGTCCGCCCTGGGCATCCGCTATGTCTGCCCGAACGACGCCGAGTGGCCGGTGGTGCTCGACGGGCTCGTGTTCCTGGCCGAAGACGAGAAATGGGTGGCGCCACCGCTGGGCCTCTGGGTGCGGGGTGACTTAGACCTGGCGGCTCTCGCACCGGGGTCGGTCGCGGTGGTCGGCGCCCGGGCGGCGACCGACTATGGCCGGCGAGTGGCCACCGAAATGGCTGCCGACCTGGCTTCGCGCGGCTGGACGGTCGTGTCAGGAGCCGCCTACGGCATCGACGGCGCCGCACATCGTGGTGCCTTGGCCGTGGGTGGGACGACGGTGGCCATCCTCGCGTGCGGGGCCGACATCGCGTACCCGCGCGGCCACACCGACCTGCTCGACCGCATCCTGGAGGGCGGGCTGATCGTCAGCGAGCTACCGCCTGGCACGCGGCCCAGCCGTCCCCGCTTCATCGCCCGCAACCGGCTCATCGCGGTGCTCACCTGCGGAACGGTGGTGGTGGAGGCGGCTCTGCGGTCCGGCGCGTTGAGCACGGCGACGTGGGCCAGCAATCTAAACCGGCCACTTGCCGCCGTGCCCGGCGCGGTGACGTCGGCGATGTCGGCGGGAACCCACAAGCTGATCCGGGAGGCTGCCGTGCTGGTGAATGATGCCGCCGAAGTGGCCGATGTCGTCGGAGACCTGGGCGTCGATGCGGTCGCCGAGAGGCGCGCACCCGACAGCGCGCTCGACCGGCTGGAGCCTACGGCACGCGACGTGTACGAAGCGATGCCCGCCCGCGCCATCGTCACGGCCGACCAGCTGTGCGCCGAGACCGGCCTGTCGGTTCCGGCGTGTCTGGCCGCGCTCGGCCGGCTCGCTGCGGGCGGTCTCGTCGTCCGTTCCGACGGTGGATGGCGGCTGACCCGCACCGGCCGCGCCACGCCCTAGGCCGCGATGCTTGACCTGGGCTGACCGGGCGGCGACCGTGAGGGCGTGACAATGCCCGGCGACCTGCCCCCGCAGTTCGAAGCGATGCTTGAGGAGTTCGGAACCTATCTCCGGGCCGAGCAGAACCGCTCAGAGCACACCGTGCGTGCGTACGGCGGCGACGTGGCCAGCCTGCTCGCGCTCTTGTCCCGCCTGGGCCACGAGGACCTGAGCCGGCTCGACCTGTCCACGCTGCGCGGCTGGCTGGCCAGTCAGCGGACCCGCGGCCAGGCCAAGGCCACGCTGGCCCGCCGCGCCTCGGCGATCCGGGTGTTCACGACCTGGGCGCACCACGAAGGCCTCCTGCCGTCGGATGTCGGATTGGCCCTCGCGACCCCGAAGGGTGGGCGGGCTCTGCCGGACGTGCTGAAGCTGAGCCAGATCGACGAACTGCTGGCGGCGGTCGCCGACGAAGCCGCAGGCGGTGATCCGCTTGCGCTGCGCGACCTCGCGGTGCTCGAGTTGCTCTACGCCACGGGTATCCGGGTCAGCGAGCTCAGCGGCCTGGACGTCGACCACCTGGACGACGACCGCCGGGTAGTCCGGGTGCTGGGCAAGGGCCGCAAGGAACGCAGCGTCCCGTACGGCGCTCCGGCCGCTATGGCAATCGATCGGTGGCTGGCGAAAGGCCGACCGGTTCTGGCCAAGCCCGGCTCAGGGCCTGCCCTGTTTCTCGGTGCGCGCGGGGGCCGGTTGGGCGTTCGCGCCGCGCGCGAGATCGTCTACACCCGCCTGCGCGCGGTCACCGGCTCACCGGAGATGGGCCCGCACGGGCTCCGCCACTCGGCGGCGACGCATCTGCTCGAAGGCGGAGCCGACCTGCGCAGCGTCCAGGAAATGCTCGGGCACTCGTCGCTCGCCACCACGCAGATCTACACGCACGTATCGGTCGACCGGCTCCGCCGCGCGTACCAGCAGGCCCACCCGCGCGCCTGACTCTACTCCCGTGATCACGAAGATTTTGTAGCGCTATCCGGTGCCAAACCCTTCGTGATCAAGGGATCCCGGCGAGTGCTCCCAGCGCAACGCGTTCGGACACGCTTGTGGACCGCCGGACGGTGCCACTGGCGGGCGGGCTTGGCAGGCCCGGATCGATCGCCCTGTCGCCGAGCGGCAACAGCCGGGCCCGGGGCCGACCCGCGGGCGGAATGAGGTTCGTCGGATCCAGATAGACATCGCCACGCAGCAGCCCCCAGTGCAGGCATGGGGACGGAGCGCAGTGGCTTCCGGTCGCGTCCAGAGTGCCGATCTGCTGTCCCGCTTGGACGCGCTCGCCGGCCCGCACAGTTGCGGCGACCGGCTGGTAGGTCGTCCGAAGCTCCCCGTGGTTCACCGAGACGACGCCGACCCCGGCAACCAGGCCGGCATACGTGATGACACCCGCACCGGCCGCGTACACCGGCTCGTCTTCGATTCCGGCGAGGTCGACGCCGCGGTGGCCTGCCTGCCACGGCACGGCGGGCGGGTCGAAGTGGTTCACGATTGCCGGTGAGCTGTACGCGAGCGGCCAGGTCCACCCGAGCGGGCCGTCAGCCGCCTGCGTGACCGCCGTCATGGAGAGCACGCCGGCGAGGGTGGCGATGGCAATCCGTAGTCGCATGCCTTCAGGCTTGCGCCCCGAGCGGCCCACGGACGCGCCGTTCACCAATCTGTGGACAACCGATCCAGCGGCGACCCTGGGTGTGGATAACCACCAAGATCCTGCTCGGCCACCAGCGCTTGCAATCCCGTCCCAATGAAGTCACGAAATGATAACGAACGGTCGGCGCGCGTGCATCGGAGTAACCACCCGCGTCGTCCACCCGCAAGGGTCGAATGTGAAGTGCTTCAACCCAGGGTGAAAGCGAAAGAAGAGGTAGGGGTCGAAGGAATGGCATCGAA
>JASLBX010000320.1 GCA_030146385.1 Jiangellaceae bacterium
CCACGACGACCAGTTCCCGCGGCTCGGGCTGCCGGAGCGCCTGCCGGCGGACGGCACGGAGTAGTCCGGTGCGGACGCTCGGGCTGCGCGGTGGGCGCGTGTCACGGTGGTCGCGGCGGAGTGGTGCGACGCGTTCGGCGTCGTCACCCGAGGGCGGGTGCAGCTGGAACTGCGCGACGGCAAGCCCGGCCCGCTCCTCGGACGCGACGCCGGGTTCTGGCTCCGCGGCACCGGCGTCCGCGCCCTGCGAACCCCGGCCGTCGCACGGCGAGGGTACACATCGTCACCCCAGGCCAAGACCTTCGCATGCCAGTCAACACCCCGTACGCCGGTACCGAATCATGGAGGAACGGCATGAACTGCACGAATGACGCCGGAGTCGTCGCAGGCCCGGCATCGGGCCAAACCAGCCACACCCGCCGACTCCGCGGGCTCGCCGGCACCGGCTTCATCGCCACGCTTGCAGCGATAGTGGCCACCACCCTCGCCGCTGCACTCGCCCAGGCCGTTGCGTCGACTTCCAGGTCCCCGATGGCGGCGAGACGATCCCGTTGTCCGGGTTCGCCGTGGTGACCGGCTTCTTCTCGGTCGTGGGCACCGTCATTGCCGTTGCTCTTCTTCGTTGGAGCGCTCGCCCCGCCGGGCGATTCGTGTGGACGGCAGTGTCGCTGACCGCGATTTCGATCGTTCCGCCCCTCCTCTTCGAGGCAAACACCGCCACCACCACCGCCCTCCTGGGGCTACACCTGGTCGCAGCGACGGTGATGATCCCCACCCTGGCGCCGAGCCTCCGCACCCGGACCCAATGACGAAACCTCACCGTCACTGGCGCTTCTCGCTACGGGTACCCGGAGCCCGCAGACAGTTGACCGCGCTCGATTGCGCTGGCAACCCCGCAACCTGCCGCATTGAGGGCGCCGTGTCGCGGCGGAAAGACGCACCCTCATCGCGGCATGACCGGACGTTGTTGCGGCATGGACTGTCAGTGAAGCACTCGCGGGGGTGATCTCCTGGTGTTGATGGCCTCACCGGTGGGTTTCACACGCCTGTCGGGGTGGCTGTCGTGACCTAGCTGAGGTGTTGGATCAGCCGGTCCGGCTAGCCGCATGCTCGTTATCGAGGTCGGGCGACTGTGGCGCTAGGCCTCCCTGGTGTCATCGGACCGGGTCAGTGGCGGTCACGGCGCGCACCTGTTCGATGAGTGAGACCGCTTCCGATGCCGCGTTGCTGATCTGCTCGGCCGAGTGGCCGACCTCGGCGAGCACGGCGTGCGCGCGCTCGGCGAATCGTGGCGGGGCGGTCGCCAAGCGGTCCGCCGATGCCACCATGCCCTTCTCGTTGATCAGCCACTCGCCGCTATGGCCGTGCAGCGCGTGGCAGGCCACGCCCACCGCGCGGAACAGGCATCCTGCCGCGTACGTCGGGTCGACTGCGGCCGCGCCGTAGCGAGCCAGGCTGGCGGCGAACTCGGCCTCCCACAGCCCGTCTACTAGCGCCTCGGCCAGCGCTGGCGGGTAGGCCTGGGTCTGCGCCCGCAGTTCGGCAAGTTGTCCGGACGGATCCGCCAGCACCCGGCACAGGGCGACCTCTCCGGCGTACGCGTGCGAGTAGAACCCCAGCGGATGCCCGGCCTGCACACCCACCTCGTAGCGGCCCCGGCAGCAGTCGGCCCAGACCCGGCGAACTCTATCGAGGTCGCGGTAGATCCAGTCGACCCGCCAGCCGTCGACGGTCAGCCAGCCGCCTCCGTTGACCCAGGGACCCCACCCGCCGGGGCGCGTAATCTCAGCGGGCTGGCCGCAGACTCTGGCCGCCAACTCCCGCAGCCCCCGAACGTCGAGTTCGCCGCGGTAATACAGGCCTAGGTCGATGTCAGAGTCGGGCCGGTGCGTGCCACGGGCGCGACTGCCGCCAAGCGCCACGGCAACAACGCCGTCGACTGCCACCAGCCGTTCGGCCAACGCAGTCAGCGCCGTCTCATCCATCCTCCGACTCAACCACGCCCCACAAACGGCCCGGCCGATTACCCACCGCCCTGCCACAAGGGCCGGCAGGATCGCGCCAAAGACTCCGCGCGCACGGCGGCAAAGTCGTGCGTGTGGCGCGGCCTGTTGTCCTGCGTCCCATTCCCGTGAATGATGACCGCGTGTCGACTGAGGGGCCTACACATCGCGAATTGATCTTGCGTCCGTCCAGAAGGAAGTGGCTGGCAGTTCTGCTGGGGAGTGCAGCCTTCGTCGCCTTCACTCTGCTAATCCCGGCGGAGCCACCATTTATTGCGTGGGCAGGCATCGTCTCTTTGGCCTGACCGGGCTGGTGAGCATCTTGGCGCTGCTGCCCGGAACCTATCTCCAGTTGACGTCCGAGGGTATGAAGCAGCGTGCTCTTTTCAGGACCTCGAGGCATTCCTGGCAACAGATCGAACGATTTCAGGTCTATAACCCCACCAGTCGGTACCGACTCGTCGGCTTCATCTACGACCCGAACTACGCCGGCCACGCGAGCCCACGGAGAGTCAATCGGCCCCGACCCGTGTCGACGGCATGCTCGGCGACACTTACGGCCTGTCAGCCGACGAGCTGGTCAAGCTCATGAACGAGTGGCTCAACCGCTACAAGCGTCCATGACTTGCCCAACGACGAGCCCGGTCCGGAGTAAGACTTCCGAATAGGCCAGGAACACCCCAGGAACGACCCGGTCAACTCACGGTCGGAACAAGCGAACCATCCGCGGCATGACCGGATGTTCGGAACGCCGCGTCGCCGGACGTCCAAACCGTCGATAGCACTCGTCCGTGCGATGCTGAGCACGTGGACGAGGTGTTCGTTTCGAGGTCGAAGACATCGATGCGGACTCCTGGCTGGCTGGGATCGCCGTAGTCGCAGAGAGCCGTCAGGTGGCACTCAAGAAGATCCGTGATGCAGGACTGCACAAGAAGCAGGCTCATAGGAACGGCCGGCCGGTCCGCACCCACCACGCTGTCGAGTTCGGTAACGCCTTTGATGATCGGGCCACGATCCTTCGACGCCGGCTTCATGACAGCGGGTGGACGGAGTGGGCGACAGTCCCGACTGGGATGTCGTTGAACTCGCGTATCAGCGGCAA
>JASLBX010000324.1 GCA_030146385.1 Jiangellaceae bacterium
GTACCGGTCGGCGAGCAGCGCGAACACCGCCATCTGAGCCACGTCGATGATCACCGCGGCCCACGGAATCGACGACACCTGCAAGGCGTCGCCCACCTCGTCATACGCCGCCGAGATCAGGAAGACCACCATGTTGTTCATCACGTGCATGGCGATCGCGGCTTCCAGTCCGCCGGTCCGGACGACGAGCCAGCACGCGATCAAGCCGAACGCCAGCCGATCGAGGAACAGGGGCATGTTCTGCGCGCCGTGGGCAAAGGCAAAGCCGAGCGAGGTGACGATCGCGCCGACCCAGGGAGTTCGGAACCACGCGCTCAGCGCCTGCAAGCCGAATCCGCGGAAGGCGTACTCCTCGGCCGCGGCCTGTAGCGGGGTCGTCAGGACGATGACGATCGCGAAGCTCAACCAGGTACTGAGCGACACGACCTCGATGTTCTCCAGTTCGAGGGCGCCATCGTCGGCAGGGATCAGCCAGCCTCCGGCGACGGTGAAGATCAGCACCATCACGAGTGCGAGTCCGCTCATCCGCAGCAGCAACCCCCACCGAAGCCGGCCGGCCACGGACGAAAGCCACCCGGGCCGCATCCGGTGACCCACCACGATGGCGAGGATCGCGGCCGGGATCGCGACCGCCAGGCCCAGATTGGTGCCGAGCAGGAACAGCGGATCCATGTCCGAGCCGAAGCGGTCGATCGACTCGTTCACCGGCCCGCCGGTGCGGACGACATCGATCGCGATGACGGCCACCGTCACGCCGATGGTGAGGATGGTGAACACCGCGCCGAAGATCGCCAGACCCAGCAGCGGCCGCCACCACCGATAGGTGCGGCTCATCAGCAGGCGGTGATATGGCTGCGGTTCGGCGTGCAGCGGCACGGCCAGAGGCCGTGCATAGGCCTGCGGCCACGACGAGGGTGGCGACCCCTCTGGCGGCGAGCCGTAGGGATCGTACGGCGCGGTCACACGCTGATCCGGGTGATCGCAGCGTCCAGCCGGGCGAGAGTCCGCTCCCGGCCGAGCAACTCGAGCGACTCGAACAGGGGCGGCGAGACCCGCCGGCCCGACACCGCCACCCGGATCGGGCCAAACGCCACGCGCGGCTTCAGGCCGAACCCGTCGATCAGCGCCGTCCGCAGAGCGTTCTCGATGGCGGGCGTCGTCCACTCCCCCGTCGCGTCGAGCACCTGGCGTGCGGCGTCCAGCGCCGGCAATGCATCGGCCGTCAGCATCTTCGCCACGGCGCTCTCGTCCATCTCCGGCTCGTCGACGAACAGGAACGCGAGCATGCCCACCGACTCGTCGAGCGCCACCATGCGCTCCTGGACCAACGGAGTGGCAGCATTGAGCAGCGCCAGTTGCTCGTCCGACGGCGCCTCAGGCAGCACGCCGCCCGCCTGCAGATACGGAATCATCCGCGTCGCGAGGTCGTCCGGCTTGAGCCTCCGCAGCCACATCCCGTTGATCGCCTCGGCCTTCTTCAGGTCGAACCGTGCGGGGTTGGGGTTGACGCGCGTGATGTCGAACGCCTCGACCATCTCGTCCAGCGAGAAGAACTCGCGGTCGCCGCCGATCGACCAGCCAAGCAGCGCCAGGTAGTTGACGATGCCCTCCGGCAGGAAACCGCGGTCGCGGTACAGCTGGAGCGAGGACTCCGGGTCGCGCTTGGACAACTTCCGGTTTCCCTCACCCAGCACGGACGGCAGGTGCCCGAACCGTGGCAGCGGCCCGGACGCCACGCCAATCTCGCGCAGCGCCTCGTGCAGCGGAATCTGCCGCGGTGTGGACGACAGCAGGTCCTCACCGCGCAGGACGTGGGTGATGCCCATCAGCGCGTCGTCGACTGGGTTGACCAGGGGGTACAGCGGATGGCCGTTGGCCCGCACGAGTACGTAGTCGGACACGTTCTCGGCGTCGAAAGTCAGCTCGCCGCGCACCAGGTCGACGAACGTGATCGACCGATCGGCCATCCGGAACCGGACGACCGGCTCGCGCCCCTCCGCGCGGTAGGCGGCCACCTGCTCCGGCGTCAGGGACCGGCAATGACCGTCATACCCGCTCGGACGGCCTGCCGCCCGCGCCGCCTCACGCCGCTGGTCAAGCTCCTCCTGGCTGCAGTAGCAGTGGTAGGCGTACCCGGCGTCCAGCAGGCGGCGCACCACATCGGCGTAGATGTCGCGGCGCAACGACTGCCGGTACGGCCCGTGGTCGCCGCCCTTCGGCGGGCCCTCGTCCCACGTCAGGCCGAGCCACTCGAACGCCTCGAGCAGCGCCTCGTACGACTCCTCGGAGTCGCGGGTGATGTCGGTGTCCTCGATGCGCAGGACGAACGTGCCGCCGTAATGACGAGCGAACGCCCAGTTGAACAGCGCCGTCCGGACCAACCCCACGTGCGGGTTGCCGGTCGGGGACGGCGAGAACCGGACGCGGACGTCCTTAGGCGCCAGCTCACCAAGGACAGCGTCGGCATGGCCGGAATTCGAGGGCACGGGCGGACCACCATAGAGATCGATTGGACGATTCACCTTTGAGGATATCGACCCGCGCCGACGCCTTCACGGCTGTCCACAACTGCCACTACCCATCCCGTGATCATGTCGGTTCGGCTGGGCATTTCCTGGTCGAACCGACATGATCATGAGGAATCAGGGAGCGACGACGCGGTTGGTCAGCGCGCCGATCTCCTCGATGGCCACCGTCACCGAATCACCGACGGTCAGCGGGCCGACTCCGGCAGGAGTCCCGGTGAGGATGACGTCGCCGGGCAACAGGGTGAACGCCGCGCTGATGTACGTGACGAGTTTCGTGACGTCGTGGATCATCTGGGACGTCCGCCCGTCCTGCCGCACTTCATCGCCGACCAGGCAGCGCACCGAAAGGTCGGACGCGTCGATGTCGGTCTCGATCCACGGGCCCAGCGGGCAGAACTAGTCGAAGCCCTTGGCCCGCGCCCACTGGTTGTCGGTCCGTTGCAGGTCCCGGGCGGTCACGTCGTTTCCGCACGTGTAGCCGTAGATGACATCATTCACCCGGTCCGGAGGGACGTCCTTGCACACCCTCCCGATCACGACGGCGAGCTCAGCCTCGTGATGGACCTCCTGTGACTGTGGCGGCAACACGATCGGGTCGTCCGGACCGATGACCGAGGTGTTCGGCTTGAGGAACAGCAGCGGCTCGGCCGGCGCCTCGTTGCCCAGTTCGGCCGCATGCTCGGCGTAGTTGCGGCCCACACCGATGACCTTGCTGCGCGGGATGACCGGCGCCAGCAGCCGGGCGTTCTCCAGGTCGACCTTCTCGCCGGTCAGCTCGGGCGGCGCGTAGAGCGGATCGCCGCGCAGGACGGCCAGCACCATCTTGCCTTCGGTGTCCTGGCCGACGGCAGCGAACCTGGGCTCTTCCTCTTCGGTGGTGAACCTCGCGATGCGCACGGCTGCGAGGCTATCGTGCGGGCTCCGTCGACCACGGGACCTCTCACCCCGGCAGCGAGTAGGCCCGATCCGGGTTGGCGGCGCGGTACGCCTCGATGACCGCGCTGGAGATGCGCCCGCGCGCCGAGACGTCCAGCCCCCGCTGCCGAGCCCACTCCCTGATCTCGGCGTTCGACGCGCGTACCGGCGTCCGCGCGATGCGGTCGTCGGTGTCCGCCCGGTCGATCTCCGCGGCGAGGGCGGCACCGAGGAATCGGTACGTCCACTCCTCAGCCAACTGGCGGGTCTCGCAGAACGCGATCGGGACGGTCGGAAAGTGCACCTGAAGTTCAGCCAGCCCGTTGGCGACGACGGCCGGGCGCACCCGCTCGAGTTTGTAAACCTGTGAGTACCGGTCTTCCACCACGACGGCCGCGTGTGGCAACGCCGCCAGGTCGCCGAGTTGGTATTTGAGCTTGCCGCCGGTCAGGCTCGCGACCAAGTCGGCCAGCGACTTGCGCTCGACGGCAGCGATGAGGCGTCCGCCATACTCGACTCCGTAGTCGCCGGCGGGCAGCTTCCGCCGTTCAGTGCTGGCCTGCTTGCCCGCGAACTTGTATGCGTACC
>JASLBX010000396.1 GCA_030146385.1 Jiangellaceae bacterium
CATCGTGCAGGAGATCGCCACGATCATTGGCTGGAAGGCAGTGGCGCGGAATCTCACGCTGGCTGGCATCATCGCCATCGCTCTGCCGCTGTTCCTGGCCCTGATGCCGGGCAGCACCGACCAGGGCTTCGCGTTCGGTACGTTGTGGCGGTTGTTCGGTACGACGAACCAACTGACCGCTGGTCTCGCGTTGGCCGTCGTAGCAGTCTGGGTCACCAGGAAGGGGCGCAACCCTGCAGCCGTGCTCGCCCCGATGGCGTTCCTGCTGGTCATGACCGTGTGGGCGCTGATCATCCAGCTAGGCCAGTTCTGGGACGCCGAGGAGCGCTGGATCCTCGTCCCGCTCGACGTCATCATCCTGGTCCTCGCGCTCTGGTTGATCGTGGAAGCCGTCCTCAGAATGCGTACCCTGGTAAGTGAGCGCCGTGCAGGAGTCACCGAGACCGGTGACACCACGGCAGCCGACACAGACACAGGAGACAGCCAGCAATGACTCAGCATGGTGGACCCGCCCACCGGGTCCTGCTCATCCGGCCGTGGGACATGTCCGACGGGGTCGGTGCAGGGTGCTGCGGCGGCGGGTCCACCAAGGGCCTGTGCACCACTCCCGAACACCACGAGGCGCACCAGGGGTTCGGCGAGCGGGACAATTGGGATCCGCTGGCCCGCGTGTACCTCGCGCTGCGCGACAGCCTCCCTTCCGACGTCGACCTTGAGATCGTCGACCCGCGCAACCACCTCTACCTGGCCCCGACGATCGCCAAAGACGTCCGTCGCCGGGGCCACGGGTGGGGTGATGCGATCAAGGCGGTGCTGCGCGGCCCGGCCTACGCCGCGATCATCGTGGACGGACAGACGATCAGTTCCGGCGAGCTACCGACGCCTGCCGATGCCGTCCATCTGGTCCGGGACGCCCTCGGCTTGCGCCCCCTTCAGCGTTGATCATGCAAGAGCGGGCGACACGCCGACACGTCCGATCGTTCGGGCCGCCCAAATAGGGCACATCGGCGTGTCGCCCGCTCTTGCATGATCAACGCGGTTAGGCAAAGTCAGCGGGCGCGGCGGCGCAGCCGCTCGACGTCGAGCAGAACGACCGAACGAGACTCGAGCCGGATCCAGTTGCGGCTGACGAAGTCGGCGAGGGCCTTGTTGACCGTCTCGCGGGACGCGCCGACCAGCTGCGCCAACTCCTCCTGAGTGAGCTCATGCGCGACGCGCACGCCCTCGGCCGACGGCACGCCGAACCGCTCGGAAAGGTCGAGCAGTTGCTTGGCCACCCGGCCCGGGACGTCCGCGAACACTAGGTCGGCGAGCGTGTCGTTGGAGCGCCGCAGCCGCTGGGCCAGCTGGGCGAGCAGGTTGCGGGCGACCTCGGGCCGTCCGGTCAGCCACGGCAGAAGGTCTTTGTGGCCGAGCCCCAGCAGCGTCGTGTCGGAGATCGCACTCGCGGTTGCCGACCTTGGGCCGGGGTCGAACAGCGAGAGCTCACCGAACATCTGGCCGGGCCCCAGCACGGCGAGCATGTTCTCGCGCCCGTCCGGAGCGGTGCGGCCGAGCTTAATCTTGCCGCTGACGACCACATAGATCCGGTCGCCGTCGTCACCCTCGCGGAAGAGCACCTCGCCGCGCGCCAGTTTCACCTCGACCATGGACGCGCGCAGGGCCGAGGCCGCCTCGTCGTCGAGCTCACGAAACAGCAGCGCGCTTCTCAGCACGTCGTTCACGCTTGGCCTCCTCCACGGGTTCGGTGCCAGCCTAGTGTCGCAGATCACACTGCCCGCGGTCAGGGTAGTGGGAAGGACGCTGGACGAAGGTCCCAAACCGTAGGCTTAGCAGGTGCCGCAGAACATTACGGAGACCCGACTGGCCCTCGTCCGCCGCGCTCGCCGGATGAACCGCGAATTAGCCGCGATGTACCCGGACGCGCACTGCGAGCTGGACTTCACCTCACCCTACGAGCTCCTCGTGGCAACCGTGCTGTCGGCACAGACGACGGACGTGCGTGTCAACGCCACCACCCCGGTCCTTTTCGCCAAGTACCCGACTCCGAGTGACCTTGCGGCGGCCGATCCGGAGGACGTCGAGCAGATCATCCAGTCGCTCGGGTTCTTCCGGGCGAAGACTAAGTCGATCATGGGGCTGGCCAAGGCCATGGACGAACGCTTCGGTGGCGAAGTGCCCGGGCGAATGAAGGACCTCGTCACGCTGCCCGGTGTCGGCCGGAAGACCGCGAACGTGGTTCTCGGGAACGCCTTCGGGGTGCCCGGCATCACCGTCGACACTCACTTCAGTCGCCTGGCCCGGAGGTTTGGCTGGACGAGCCAGACCGAGCCGGACAAGATCGAGGCCGAAGTAGGCGCACTGATCCCGAAGAAGGAGTGGACGATCCTGTCCCACCGCTTGATCTGGCACGGGCGGCGGCGGTGTCACTCGCGGCGGCCGGCCTGCGGAGCCTGCGCGCTGGCCCGTTGGTGCCCGTCGTACGGGGAGGGCCCGACCGATCCGAAACTCGCCGCCAAGCTGGTCAAGGAGGGCCCGTGACGCTGCCCGACTGGCTGCAGCCGCTGGCGGACGCCACGCACCAGGCCAGCGCGGGCGTGTTGTCGCGGCACACCCTGCCGGACGGGATCGACGGCCGCGAGTCGGCGGTACTGATGTTGTTCGGCGAATCGGAGGAGACGGGGCCGGACGTCCTGCTCATCGAGCGGGCTCACACACTGCGGAGCCACGCTGGCCAGCCGGCGTTTCCTGGCGGGGCGATCGATCCGGACGATGACGGGCCGGTAGGCGCCGCCCTTCGGGAGGCGACCGAGGAGACGGGCCTCGATGCCTCCGGCGTCGAGGTAGTCGCCGTGATGTCGCCGCTGTGGCTGCCGCCGAGCGGGTACGTTGTCACTCCGGTTCTCGCCTGGTGGCGCGAGCCATCGCCGGTCGGTGTCATGGATCCCGAGGAGGTCGCGTCGGTGCATCGAGTCCCTCTGGCGGATCTGGTCGATCCGGCCAACCGGCTGCGCGTGCGGCATCCGAGCGGCTACATCGGCCCGGCCTTCGCGGTCAGCGGGCTGGTCGTGTGGGGCTTCACCGCGGGCATCCTGGCTGCCCTGCTGGATGCGGCCGGGCTGGCCAAGCCCTGGGACAGTCGCCGGGTCGAACCGTTGCCCTCGGGGGTCCGATGAATCTGGTCGACTGGCTGATCATCCTGTTGCTCATCGTGGTGGCCTACACCGGATGGAGCCGCGGGTTCCTCGTCGGCCTGCTCTCGTTCACGGGGTTCGTGGGAGGCGCGGTCGGAGGCATACTCCTGGCTCCGGTGGTGCTGGGCGGGCTGAGCCCGGGCCTGGGCGTGGCGGTCCTTGCGGTACTGCTGGTGCTGATCGTGGCGTCGATCGGCCAGGGACTGATGGCCTGGCTGGGCACCTGGATGCGGTCTCAGGTCACGTCCGACCCGGCCCGCAACGTGGATGCCCTCGGCGGTGCGCTGCTCGGCGTCGTGGGACTGCTGCTTGCCGCCTGGGCGGTCGGGCTGGCCGTGTCATCGTCCGCGATCCCACACGCGTCTGCGGCCGTCCGCGAGTCGCGGATCCTTCGCGCCGTTGACGAGATCGTGCCGGTGTCGCCCGACAGTCTGCGAGAGGCGTTCCAGTCGGTCGTGGCGGCCGGCCGCTT
The DNA here is from genome assembly GCA_030146385.1 of Jiangellaceae bacterium. GTDB lineage: Bacteria > Actinomycetota > Actinomycetes > Jiangellales > Jiangellaceae > JASLBX01. The sequence continues at coordinate 3,667 of JASLBX010000396.1, forward strand.
CCCCGAGGTGGTCGCGCCCTGGGTGCCCGAGCCGATCCTTGACGTCGACCCGCCGTCGGGAGCGCTGGGCCGCGACCCCGAGATCCGCGAAGCCGCGCAGAGCGTGCTCAAGGTCGTCGGCCGCGCGCCGGAGTGCAACCGGGTCATCGAGGGGACGGCATTCGTCATCGCCGACGAGCGGGTCATGACTAACGCGCACGTGGTGGCCGGTGTCCGCTCGCCTCGCATCGGAGTCCCGGACGGCGATCCGCTGGACGCCGACGTGGTGATATTCAATCCCGAAACCGACCTGGCCGTGCTCGCGGTGCCCGGGCTCGAGCAGCCCGCCCTTGAACTGGATGACGGTGTCCGCTCGGGGGCCGATGCGGCAGTGGTGGGTTATCCGAACAACGGCCCGCTCGCGGTTGAGCCAGTCCGGGTTCGCGGCGAACATGCGCTCATGGGCCGCGACATCTACGGCCAGGACCCGGTGACGCGCGAGGTGATCTCGATGCGCGGCAGCGTCCAGCCGGGTAACTCGGGCGGGCCGCTCATCTCGGACGACGGAGCCGTCTACGGCATGATCTTCGCTGCGTCACTCACCGATCCGGACACCGGATACGCGCTCTCGCTAAGTGAGATGGACGATGCGATCGAGCAGGCCGAGGGCGCTCAATCGCGCGTATCAACCGGCCCTTGCACGTAGCCTAGCCATGATCAACGCGGGGTTGATTGGCTGGCGAGCCAGTCGATGAGTTCGGCGGTGGTGCGGTCGGGCGCCTCCTCGTGCGGAAAGTGGCCGACACCATCCAGCCGCACCCACCGATACGGCGCGGCGATGTAGCGGCGCGACCGGGCGGCGATCTTGTCGGGGATCACTCGATCGGCTCCGCCGTGGATCTGCAACACCGGAGCATCGACCGGCGCCCCCATCCGGTGTGCGAACCGCCGTCCGTCCACCCTGAGCAGCGAGCGCACGACCCAGCGCTGGTACTCCAGCGCGCAGTGGGGCGACGGCCACAGGCTCATGGCTTCGCGGTAACGGGCAGCGGTTTCCGCACCGGGAAACTCCGACTCCGGCCCTGCCCACCGGCGGAGCAGCTTTTCCACGTGAGCGCCGTCTCCTGCCACGAGCTGGCGTTCGGGCGCCATCGGCAGCTGGACGCCGAGCAGGTGGCGGGCATGCCGGCCGCGCAACAGATGCCGGTTGAGTACCAGCGGGTGCGGCATCGACAGCACCGCCAGCCCTCGAACCTGCGCAGGGCGGATCACTGTGGTCGCCCAGGCAACGTACCCGCCCCAGTCATGACCCACGAGAACCGCGTCCCGGGCACCGAGAGAACGGATCACGCCGGTGACGTCGGCCGTGAAGTTGGTGGGGTCATAGCCACGCGGGGTCTTGTCGCTGCTGCCGTACCCGCGCAGGTCCATCGCCGCGACCCGCCAGCCGGCCTTGGCCAGCGGTTCCATCTGGTACCGCCAGGCCCACCAGAATTCGGGGTACCCGTGAATGAGCAACAGCAGCGGGCCGTCTCCGAGCGTCGCGACGTGGAATCGAGCGCCGTTGGCGGCGATTCGCCGGTGCTCCCAAGGCCCGATGACGTCGACTGTGTCGCTCAGCGAGCCGTTGGTGCTCACGTCCGAGAACCTGGGCGAAGTGCGGCACGGGCCCGGACCGCGGCACGCTTCGCCCGCTGCGGGCCGCTGACCTTGGCGAATCGGCCCCGGGCGATCAAAAGCAGCAGGGCGGCAAGCAACAGCAAAGCGCCCGCGACGATGAGGAACGCCCACCCGGGATGGAGACCGAGCGCGGTAAGCCCGTAGCCGGCCGCGATGACCAGCAGGATGCTCGCCAGCATGGCCACGTAGGCGGCGACCAACCCCAAGGCGCCGCCGACCCCGGCCCGGGAAGCGCTCTCGCGCAGCTCGGCCTTGGCCAGCTCTACCTCGTCACGGACCAGGGTGCTCAGGTCCTCCTTGATCGAGGCGACGAGCCGCCCAGTCGACATGGCGGCCGCGTCGGCCTGCTGGTCCCCGTCCTGAGTCGTCACGTCCTTCTCGCCTCCTTCAATACGCCCCGACTCTAGCCGTCCGGACCCAAAACTCCTGCGATCTATGCCAGGTCAGTTCGGCACGTGGCGGCAGTCAGTCGGCCGGCTTGTCAGATTCGTCTACCTCGTACACGTCGGGGACGCCGTCCCGGTCCGAGTCCAGCACCCTCATCGGCGTCGATGCGCCGGCACGCGGCGTTGCTCACCGCCAGAATCGTGACGGTGACCACAGCGGACCGCGGCGTACGACCAACGAAATTCTCCTCAGCTTCGGTAGCGCCGGAATTGCCCGGCAATGCGTCCAAGGCTACTGATCGGCATCACTCGCCACTGGCTCAACGCAGGGCGAGCACGAGGTAGAGGCCCAGCAGCATCGTGACCCACCAGACCATCACACCGGTCGACCACGGGGCGGCCGCTCTGCTACGCAGCGACAGCAGTCCGGCGGTCAGCTCGTCACGCCCTCGCCGTCCGATCCGCGTGACCAGCCCGGCTCGAAGTGCAGACACCTGGCGAGCCCCGGAACGCGCAACCACGGGGACTCCCTGGCGGTAGATCCAATCGGTGTCCAAATTCACCGAGCGGAGCTCCGGAGGGTAGATGCCGGTGCGCACCAGCAGGGTGAACGCGAGGGCCGCAAGGACGAGGAGCTGGAGCTGATTGATCACGTGGCCGGTCGTGTACGGCACATACTCGACCGGATGCGGCAGCAACTCATAGAGGACTTGCGGATAGACACCGATAACGATGCAAGCCAGGGCCGCGATCGCCATCGCGATGCGCATGTTGAGCGGCGCCTCCTGGACGCGATGGCCGCGGTCGTGCGCGAAGAACGCGAAGTAGGGCACCTTGATCCCGGCGTGGTGGAAGACGCCGGCTGAGGCGAACAGCAGCATCAGCCAGATGATGAGGAGATGCTCCTGGCCGGTCGCTTCCATCACCATCGACTTCGTCGTGAATCCGGAGAACAGCGGCAAGGCCGAGATCGACGCCGCTCCGACGATGCACATGGCGGCGGTTTGCGGCATGGATTTGTAGAGCCCGCCCAGTTCGGAGCCCTTGACCGTGCCGACCCGGTACAGCACCGCGCCCATGGCCATGAACAGCAGCGCCTTGTAGATGATGTGGGCGAAGGCGTGGGAGACGGCGCCGTTGACGCCCAGCGCGCCGCCGATACCGGCTCCGACCACCATGAATCCGAGCTGATTGATCAGGCTGTAGGCGAGCACACGCCGTAGGTCGTTCTCGATGACCGCGTAGAAGATCGGGAAGCAGGTCATGATTGCGCCGACCCAGATCAGCAGGCTCGTCCCTTCGAATCCGCGGAGCAGTGCGTAGACGGCGAGCTTCGTGGTGAAGGCCGACAGCACGACGGTGCCGACGATCGTGGCCTCTGGATAGGTGTCCTGCAACCAGGCGTGCAGGATCGGGAAAGCACACTTGATCCCGATGGCGAGCAGGATCAGCCAGCCGCCGGCGTCCGTGGTGCCGATGAAATCGAACGCAATCCCGTGGCCTTCCTGTGCCCGCAGAACGATGCCGGCCAGCAGCAGGACTCCGGCCGTGACCTGCACCGCCAGATACCGGAGCCCGGCTTGAAGCGAGCGCTCGGTTCGCCGGGACCAGATGAGGAAGACCGAGGACAGGCCGGCGATCTCCCAGTACACAAACAGGGTCAGCAAATCTCCTGCGAGCGAGCCGCCTACTGTGGCTCCGGCGTAGAGCAGCATGGTTGTCTGCTGTACTGCGTCGCGCAGGTGCCAGCCGTAGATGACGCAGAAGAACGCCGCGAACAGAAAGATCGCGGCGAAGACCCTGGACAGCGCGTCCACCCGGATCGGCTCCAACGTCAGGCCGAGCAACTGGAAGGTGCCCGCGCTTCCTTCCGGCAGCCACCACAGCAGGGCCAGTGCGGCGACGGGAAGCAGCAGCATCCACGCCGACCGCCACCGTCCCCGCAGGAATGGGATCAGCGCGGCGCCGAGGACCAGGACTAGAGAAGGGCTAGCCAGCATCGGTGCTCCGGTCCCGCTCGTCCGTATCGGGGTCGTAGTAGGTTTCCTCCCGCTTCACCAGCCGGCGGAACTGAGTCGCCACCAGCACGAGAGCGGTGGCGGCGATCAGGCCGAAGCCGGCGTAGAAGCCGAACCAGCCCTCGACATCGAAATGGGGGTGCTTGGCGTAGGCGACGTCGGCGAGGAACAGCACCGCGCACACCGCGTAGAGCGTGTAGACGATGCGGTCGACGTTGCGCGAGTTGTCGAGCCACCGTTGATCGTCGCGGGGCCGGCCGCCGCCGGACTCGGTGCTCACGGCGTCACCTCCAGGGTCGTTCGGAGCAGAGCGATCACCGGTTCCACCGCGAAGAACAGCGCGACGCATCCGGTCGCGGCGAGCGCAGGCGGTAGTACGAGCGCGATCGGCCCGTCTCCGGCGGCGTTCGGCGTACCCACCGGTGCCCGGAAGAAGGCACGCGCGGAAATCGGCAGCAGGTAGGCGAGCGAAAGCATCGAGCCGACGACCATTGCGGCCATGACGATCTGCTGGCCGGCCTCCGCCGCGCCGAGCAGCAGCAGCCACTTGCTCCAGGTGCCGGCCATGGGCGGCAGGCCCACGATCGACAGCGAGGCGATGAAGAACGCGCCGAACGTCCACGGCATGGTCCGGCCAAGGCCGTCCAGTTCGCTCACGCGAGTCCGGTGGGTGACGGTGTAGATCACTCCCGCGCAGAAGAACAGCGTGATCTTTCCGGCGGCATGAGTGACCATGTGCAACGCACCGCCTGCGATCGCAGTCCGAGTGGCCAGGGTGGCGGCGAGGACGATGTAGGCCAACTGGCTGACCGTCGAGTAGGCGAGGCGAGCCTTGAGATCGTCGCGCGTCAGCGCGATGGTGGCGGCCGTCAGCATGGTGATCGCCGCGACCCACATCATGGGCGTGGTGACGCCGCTCGGGTTCAGCCGATCCAGTCCGAACACATAGACCGTGACTTTGAGGACGGCGAACACCCCGGCCTTGACCACTGCGACCGCGTGCAGCAGGGCTGAAACGGGAGTCGGCGCGACCATCGCGGACGGCAGCCAGAAGTGGAACGGCATCAGCGCGGCCTTACCGATGCCGAACAGGTAGAGGATGAACAGTGCGGTCAGGACGGCGGTCGCCGTCTCCTCGCTGAGTAACCCTCCAGCGGCGAACTCGGTGGTGCCGGCCAGCCAGGCCGTCCAGACGATCGCGGGCAGCAACAGGCCGATGGAAGTCGTTAGCAACAGCACAAGATAGCGCCGGGCTCCCGCGCGGGCCGCCGGGCTGCCGGCATGCGCTACCAACGGCCAGGTCGAGAGGGTCAGCACTTCGTAGCCGATGAACAACGTCACCAGGTCCCCGGACAGCGCGATGAGCTGAGCGGCTGCGATGGCCAGGGCGAAGAACGCGTAGAACCGGGTCTGGTTCCCCTCGTCATTGCCGCGCATGTACCCGATCGAGAACACCGTGGTGACCGGCCACAGCACGCCGGCCACCGTGGCGAACAGCAGGCCAAGCGGCTCGAGCTCGAGCGCCAGCGTGATGCCCGGTAGCCAGGTCCAAAGCTCGATCCG
>JASLBX010000397.1 GCA_030146385.1 Jiangellaceae bacterium
CGTACGACGCGTTCTCGGGCGCGGACGTGCTGGCCACCGACTCCTGGGTGTCGATGGGCCAGGAGGGCGAGTCGGCCGACCGGGAGGCTCCGTTCGTCCCGTTTGCGCTGACCGCGGAGGCCGTCGCGGCCGCGGCGGATCCGATCGTGCTCCACTGCCTGCCCGCTTACCGGGGCAAGGAAATCGAGTCAGAGGTGATCGATGGCCCAGCGAGCGCTGTCTGGGACGAGGCGGAGAACCGCCTGCACGCTCAGAAGGCGCTCCTGACCTGGCTGCTGGCGCGGAGCGAGGCATGAACCACGGCACCGTCCCGGCGACCCGCGCCGCGCGTCACCAGCGGATCGCCGAGATCCTGAACCGGCAGCCGGTGCGGTCGCAGGCGGAACTCGCCCGCCTACTGGCCGACGATGGCATCGCCGTGACGCAGGGCACCCTCTCGCGGGACCTGGACGAGCTCGGAGCCGTCCGGGTGCGGGGGTCGGGCGGCAGCCTTGTGTACGCGCTGCCGGGAGAGGGTGGCGACCGAACCCCACGCGCCGGCGAGCAGGCGGCCATCGACGCCCGGCTGGTACGAGTGTGCGAGGAGATCCTGGTCTCGGCCCGAGCTTCGGCCAACCTTGTCGTCCTGCGCACCCCGCCCGGAGCCGCCCAGTATCTGGCATCGGCTATCGATCACGCGGCACGTCCGGACCTGCTTGGCACCATCGCCGGTGACGACACCGTCCTGGTCATCGCCACTGACCCGCAGGGCGGCGATGCCGTGGCGGCCTGGTTCCTCGCCCTGGCGCAGGGCCAGGTACCGCAGGACGCCGAAGGGGACACACGTCGTGGCTGAGCACGAGTTGTCCGGGCAGGGTGATGGAACGCCGCAGGCAGGCGAGTCGTCCGGCCGGACAAGTCGCGCAGGCGGGCTGTGGGGTGGCCGGTTCGCCGGCGGCCCGGCGGACGCGCTCGCTGACCTGTCGCGTTCGACCCAATTCGACTGGCGGCTCGCCCCGTACGACATCCAAGGCTCGCGAGCCCACGCGGCGGTCCTGAACCGCGCCGGCCTGCTGACAGACGACGAGCTCAGCCGGATGCTGGCTGCTCTCGAGGCCCTGGCCGCGGACGTGGCGTCCGGCGCATTCGGCCCTGACCCCGGTGACGAAGACGTGCACTCGGCGCTCGAGCGTGGCCTCATCGAGCGGGCCGGCGCAGACCTGGGCGGCAAGCTTCGCGCCGGCCGTTCGCGCAACGATCAGGTGGCGACCCAGTTTCGGATGTATCTGCGTGACTCGGCACGTACGGTGGCCGCGCTGGTGCTCGACCTGGTCGACGCGATCGCAGCGCAGGCCGAGGCGCACCTCGGTGCGCCGATGCCGGGCCGAACCCATCTGCAACACGCGCAACCGGTGCTGCTGTCACATCACCTGCTGGCCCACGCGTGGCCACTGCTGCGCGACGTCGATCGGCTCCGCGACTGGGACCGCCGGGCCGACGACTCGCCGTACGGCTCCGGCGCCCTGGCGGGCTCGTCGTTGGGACTCGATCCCGAGTTCGTGGCGTCGGCCCTGGGCTTCTCTCGGGCTGTCGAGAACTCGATCGACGGGACGGCGTCCCGTGATTTCGTGGCCGAAGCCGCCTTCGTGCTCGCCATGATCGGAGTGGACGTCTCCCGGCTTGCCGAGGAAGTGATCATCTGGGCGACCAGGGAGTTCCGGTTCGTCGAGCTGGACGACGCCTGGGCGACGGGATCGTCGATCATGCCGCAGAAGAAGAACCCGGACATCGCGGAGCTGGCCCGGGGAAAGGCCGGCCGGCTGGTCGGAAACATGTCGGGCCTGCTGACGACGCTCAAGGCGCTGTCGCTCGCCTACAACCGGGACCTGCAGGAGGACAAGGAACCGGTGTTCGACTCAGTCGACACATTGACCGTGCTGCTGCCGGCGTTCACCGGGATGGTGGCCACGCTCCGGTTCGACACCCAGCGGCTGGCGGAGCTGGCTCCCGTCGGCTTCTCGCTCGCAACGGACGTGGCGGAGTGGCTGGTGCGCCAGAACGTTCCCTTCCGCGAAGCGCACGAGATAGCGGGCGCGTGCGTCCGCCGCTGCGAGGCCGCCGGCATCGAGTTGTGGGACCTGACCGATGCCGACTTGGCGGACATTTCGTCACACCTGACGCCTGACGTCCGCTCGGTCCTGTCGGTCGAGGGTGCGATCGCCGCCCGCTCGGCGAAGGGCGGAACCGCGCCAGAGCGGGTCGACGAGCAATTGGCCGCGGCCCGCGCGGCGGTGGCCGGAGCTCGACGATGGGCAGGTCACGGCCCGGCAACTAGTTGAACTTGACCTTAGACGAGCGCTAAGGCTCGGGTCTAAGGTGGGCGCTGGCGCAGTCCTTGGGGCTACGCTGTAACGCGGCCGAGCCGAAAGGTGCCGATCCGCCCATGACGATGCTCGATGATTCCCACCTGACGGATCCAGGCTTGGTCGCGGAAGTGCGCTTGGGCCGACGTGAGGCCTTCGGTGAGCTGTACCGCCGCTACTACTCCGGAGCGCTCCGCTACGCGATGAGCATGACGCGTGGTGACGAGACCCGCGCGCAGGACATCGTGTCCGAGGCGTTCACCAGGGTCTTCCGGGCGGTGGCGCGAAACGGCAACGTCTCGGCATTCTGGCCCTACCTGCTGGCGTCCGTGCGCAACGCGCACCGCGCCGAGCTGCGGCGGTCGGGGCGGGTGGATCTCGTCGAGCGGGCCACGGATCTCGACGGGCTGGTGCCGGAGGCGACCGCGGAAGATCAGGACGATCCCAGCGTCCGGGCGGCGTTCCACCGCCTGCCGCCGCGGTGGCAGTCAGTGCTCTGGCAGTCAGAGATCTGCGGCGACACGGCGGCGGAGATCGGCCACGATTTGGGCATCTCGGCCAATGCCGCAGCGGCCCTCGCCTGCCGAGCCCGCGAGGGTCTGCGAGTCGAGTACCTCCGGAGCCATCTCACGAACGCGCGGGCGGAGTGTCGGCCGTACGCCGAGCAGATCGCCAAGCTGGTTCGCGGTGTGCTCGGCCGGCGCGAACGGCGGCGGGTCGAGGCGCACGTCCGGATCTGCGACGAATGTGGGCGCGCGCTCGCCGACCTGACGGCACTCAACAGCCGGATGCGCTCGGTCGTGCCACTGATTCTCGGGGTGCTGCCGTTCGCGTCCGGGCACGGCGTTTCGTCCGCACCGGCAGGCGCGGTGGGGTCCGGACTGATCGGGTCTGCCGGGGTGGCGTCCGGCGCGGTGAGCGCAGCCGGAGTGACAGGCAGCGCAGCCGGCGCGGCGGGGCTGGCCGGAGTCGGTGCGGTCGGTGTGAGCCACGTGGCAGCTGTCGCCGGGTTGGCGGTGGCCAGCATGGTCGCCATGCTTGGGCTGCCGGCCGAACCGTCCGCAGGCGACCCGGCAGAATCTCCGCCAGCGCAGACAGCGACTGTCCTGCCGGACGATGCCGCCACCACCGCCGACGAGGCTGCCCCGTCACTCGCCGAATCACTCGGTGACGACAGCGAGGCGGCGCTGAGCGACGAGGAACTGGCGAGCGACGGCCTGCCCGCTGAGAGCGACCCGGTGAACTCTCCGCCGGACGCCTCCGCCCCAGCTGGGGAGGCCGGAACGGTGACTGGCGCCGAAGCCTCCGATGCCGGGACGGACGCGACCAGCGCATCCGAGCCTGCCGACGCGATGACGGACACGACGGCGGGCGGGGCCGACTCCGGCGGCAACGGTGGTGGATCCGATGGGGCGGGAGCCCAGCCGTTCGACACCGGTGTGCCAGCGTCCCCGAAGGGGGAGGGAGCCGGCAACTCGGCATGGGGCGACAACGAGTATCCGGGGCCCAGCGAAAGTGCGGCGAGCAACGGCACGAAGAAGATGCCAGGCGAACCGGCGAGCGGCGAGGTTCCCGGACGCGGCGAGCCTGCGAAGGGTGGGCCAGCCAGCAGTGACTCGCCGCGGGAAAAGCCTGAAGAGGCTGCCGAGCCCACTCGCGACGGCCCCGCACGGCCGGCCCGCCCATCCCAGGCGGCCGAGCCCACCCGGCAGGGTCCGGCACAACCGGCCCGGCCGACGCAGAAGGCCGAGCCGACGCAGAAGGCCGAGCCGAACCGTCCCAGCCCCGACGCGACCGGCAATCCGGCGCAAGGGGTCAAATCGACGGCTCCGGGCCGGAGCAGCCGGCACCGCCGTGGTCGGCCCGTGTGGACTCCGACCCGCCGCCTGCCGTAGCCAGCGCGGCTGCCTCTCCGCGTAATCGAAGAACATCCGGCCCGGCTACCCGGGGAAGATCTTCCATTGATCATCTTTGGGTCTCGACAGATGATGTGACGCACGTCACATCGAATGCCCGTCATAGTGCGTGGGTCTCGAGCATCTCTTCATTGCAAGCAATCACTCGGCGACGTTGAGGCGGCAATGAGCAGCGAAGCCGAGTAGGGCAGCAAGGGGCTTACATGCCCACTCGGCGGGGGGCCGACATTCGTCCTCGCGGCAACCAGACGAATGTCGAACAGGGCCGGGCCCGGCGGTGCGGACCACCGCCGGGCCCGTGCCGTGTCCGGCGCCGTTCGGCAGGATGTACCCATGCGCGCTATGCCGAGCCCTGAACCTGCCGGAGGCAACCAGATCACCGGGAGCCAGCACGAGCCGATCAGCCGTGGGTCGCTCAGCCGCTCCGCTCTCGAGGTGGCACCGAGCCTCCTTGGCGCGGTATTAGTGAGCTCGGCGCCGGAGGGCACCGTTGCTGTCCGCCTCACCGAGGTTGAAGCGTACGAGGGCACGGACGATCCCGGTTCGCATGCCTACCGGGGCCGCACTGCGCGCAACGAGGTGATGTTCGGCCGCGCCGGCCATCTCTACGTGTATTTCACCTACGGCATGCACTGGTGCGCCAACGTGGTGTGCGGGCCGTCGGGGAAAGCAAGCGCGGTGCTGCTGCGTGCCGGCGAGGTGGTCCGCGGGCTGGCCATCGCCCGGTCCCGGCGACCGTCGGCTCGCTCCGATCGCGAGCTGGCCAGGGGACCGGCCCGGCTGGCCAGCGTCCTCGGTCTCGGGCGGACCCACAACGGTGCGGACCTCTGCGACCCCGCCTCACCGGTCGTCCTGTCGTCCGGCGACGGATCACCAGGGCCGATCAGCACCGGTCCGCGAGTCGGGCTGGCGCAGGCAGCGGACCGTCCCTGGCGGTTCTGGCTGACCGATGAGCCCACGGTCTCGCCGTACCGGCCGCATGTTCCGCGGCGGCGTTCAGTCCGCTGAGCAGAGGCGGAGGAAGTTGTCGGGCTGCTCGTCGGCGGTGAACTCGACGAGGGTCTCTGGGCCCCCGTCGACGCTGAAGTATGCGGAGAACCCGAACGGCTTGCTGTTGTCGCCCATCGCGTGCCCGTCGCATCGCGAGCCACGGCTACGCACCGGGACCGCAAGTACCTTTTCGCCTTCCTCCAGCGTCGGGTGACTGTCCGGCTCGAGCATCTCCAGCGTGTAGTTGATGCTGTTGCGAAGGCCCGTCAGCGTGACCGGAGGGCCACCGTTGCGCCGCTCGATCAGCAGCGTGCCCACCTGCTCATTGCCGCTGCTGTGAACGTCCCACTCGGTATCGAACCGGATGGTGACGACGTCCAAGATGCGGGCGCGGGCACAGTCGACGGTGAGCATGCGCCGGATGAGGTCGGCCGACTCACCTGCGTCGAGCGTGACCTGCTGGCCGCCGGACGTCACCTCGACGTGGACGGGACCGGGTGTTGGTTCGTCTTCAACACACTCGGGATCGCCATGGATCACCTGGTATGCGATCGTCTGACCGGGGTTGATCCGGCGTCCGCCGCTGACGTCGCCCGCCTCCGGCGAATACGGCTCGGCCACGAGCCGCAGCCCATCGATCGGGACCGCCTGGTCTCCACCGTTCGTCACCTCGATTCGGAGCCGCTCGTTGGCCTCATCGCGCCGTGACCGGACGAGCTCGGCGCTGAGCTTCAACGGCTCGACGGCCTCGGTCGGGTCCGCGGACTCGCTGGCCGTCTCTTCGGCCGGCTCGGCGCTGCCTCCGCACGCGGTCACGAGCAGCACGACAGCAGCCGTCAACGCGGGGACGGCCGTCATCGCGCGACTCCCGCGGTGGGTCCCGCGGTGGCCGATCGTGGTCGGCGGGTAGGCCATGGGCGTAGCGTATGCCGCGCGTGGACCGAGGCTGTGAGGACGGTCACGGTGACGTTGGCACTGGCCGGGTGCGGCGTATTGAACTGCGCTGCCGGGCGAGTGTCCTGGCAGTATGGAGATCCACGTGCACGTGAAGCAATCGGGACGAAGCCAAGGAGAGGCAAGGACGTGACCGACATCTGGGACGAGTTGCAGTGGCGAGGGTTGGTGGCACAGTCCACCGACGAGCAGGCGCTTCGCGCCGCGCTGGCCGCCGGACCCGTCACCTATTACGTCGGCTTCGACCCGACAGCGCCCAGCCTTCACCATGGCCACCTCGTCCAGCTCTTGACGGCCCGGCGATTTCAGCTGGCCGGCCACCGTCCGCTGGCGCTTGTTGGTGGGTCGACCGGCCTGATCGGTGATCCGAACCCAGACCGCGAGCGTGTGCTGAACGCGCCAGAGGTGGTCGCCGGATGGGTGGACCGGATCAAGGGCCAGGTGGAACCGTTCTTCACATTCGACGGCCCGAACGCCGCGCGCGTCGTCAACAACCTGGACTGGACGGCGCCCATGACCGCCATCGAGTTCCTCCGCGACATCGGCCAGCACTTCAGGGTGAACAAGATGCTGGCGAAGGAGGCGGTGAGCGCTCGGCTACAGTCCGACATCGGCATCGGCTACGCCGAATTCAGCTACCAGATCCTGCAGGCGCTCGACTACCTGGAGCTGTACCGGCGGTACGGATGCACGTTGCAGACCGGCGGCAGCGACCAGTGGGGCAACCTGACGGCAGGGGTCGACCTGATCCGGCGGGTTGAGGGAGCGTCAGTGCATGCGCTGGCTACTCCTCTGCTGACAAAGGCAGACGGAACGAAGTACGGCAAGACTGCGGGCGGTGCCGTGTGGCTCGATCCGGAGATGTTGTCCCCGTACGGCTTCTACCAGTTCTGGCTCAACCTGGACGACGCCGACGTGTCGAGCCATCTGCAGATCATGAGCTTCAGATCTCGTGAGGAGATCGAGGAGCTGGAGAAGGCGACGGCAGACCGGCCGGCTGCTCGGAGGGCGCAGCGAGCCCTCGCCGAGGAACTGACCCTATTGGTGCACGGCCAGGACGAGACGGCACGCGTGGTTGCCGCATCGCAGGCCCTGTTCGGCCGTGGCGAGCTAGCGAAACTGGACGAGCGGATGCTGGCCTCAGCGCTGGCTGAGATTGAGCAGGCGCGGATCGAGGCGGGGGACCAGCTGCCGCCGTACGTCGACCTGTTCGCGGCGGCCGGCGTCGTCGAATCCAAGTCGGCGGCCCGGCGGGCTCTGGCCGAGGGCGGGGCGTACGTCAACAATGTCCGGCTGGATCCAGCGACGCCGCCGGAGGCCGGGCCGACACGAGACGACCTGCTGCACGGACGGTGGCTCGTGCTCCGAAGGGGCAAGCGAACCGTCGGCGGCGTCGAGATCGTCACCTGAGCAGCCGCATCAGCCGACGCGCTGAGGTCCGTCTTCCGGGCTGGCGCGGCGACGGCACCGAGGAAGCCTGGTGCGCTGCCGGTTGATCACGTTCAGTAGGCGTAGCCCTGCCGTACCAGGTGCGTGCGGGTGGTAGGGCACCGGTTGATCACGTTCAATAGGTTTGTCGGTGCTCGCGCCGCCTGCCGTCTGGGTCTTCCGTAGCGTGCCTGAAGGGCAGGCTACGAGCGGCAATCGAAGCCCCGTGTCGACCGGCCGCATCGCTGATCAATATCGCCCTGACCTGGGCAGATGTGGATGTGGTGGCGATCACACCGACCGGATTTGACTCCGGGCTCCCGGACCCGTAAGTTTCTAATTGCTCGCGGGGAAGCGGGACGCCAAGTCAGGCGGCCGGCCCGATGGGCGAGCCGCTCACCTAACTGATCAACTGAGTCCGTCGTGCGGGTTCAGAATCATGATGTGCGCGGTGGGGAGAAGGGCAGAACGAGTTTGACTCGGTCGACCGGATCCGCTAAGTTAGATGAGTTGCCCCGAGAACGGCCCTAACGGGTAGGGCTCGGTGCGCGTCCGATCCTTGAGAACTCAACAGCGTACGAACTTATGTCGATGCCAAAATTTAACCCCCGTCCATGGTGGGTTGGCCGAACTGGTCATCTCGTCGTGGTGGGATTCCTTTTGGTAAGGCGACGGACGTGATGTCCGTTGCTTTGCTGGGATTCACTTTCACAGTGTCGACGACTCCGGGCTCCGGCCCGGGTACGTCATATAGACATTAATGGAGAGTTTGATCCTGGCTCAGGACGAACGCTGGCGGCGTGCCTAACACATGCAAGTCGAGCGGAAAGGCCCCTTCGGGGGTACTCGAGCGGCGAACGGGTGAGTAACACGTGGGTAACCTGCCCTTGGCTCTGGGATAAGCCCGGGAAACTGGGTCTAATACCGGATATGACGCGCGACCGCATGGTCTGCGCGTGGAAAGGACTTCCGGCCAAGGATGGACTCGCGGCCTATCAGCTAGTTGGTGGGGTAGTGGCCTACCAAGGCGACGACGGGTAGCCGGCCTGAGAGGGCGACCGGCCACAC
>JASLBX010000409.1 GCA_030146385.1 Jiangellaceae bacterium
GTCGACCGCCTGCTCGGAATGTTCGCCATCGCGATCCACGAGCGCGACTCGGGACGGCTGGTTCTCGTCCGTGACCGGCTCGGCATCAAGCCGCTCTACGTCGCCGAGACTGCGAATCGACTGCGGTTCGCCAGCAGCCTGCCCGCCCTCGTGCGCGCAGGCGGCGTCGACACCAGCATCGATCCGGTGGCGCTACACCACTACCTGTCGTGGCACGCCGTCGTCCCAGCGCCGCGGACGATCCTCAACGGCGTCCGCAAGCTGGCCCCGGCGACCATGAAGGTCATCGAGCGGGACGGCTCCACCCGCGAGCGCACTTACTGGGAGGCCGGCTACCAGCGCGACCCGGCCAAAGCCGACTGGTCCGAGCGCGACTGGGAGGACGCGATCCTCGACTCGCTGCGCACGGCCGTCCGGCGGCGCCTTGTCGCCGACGTCCCGGTCGGCGTGCTGCTGTCGGGCGGGCTGGACTCGAGCCTGGTGGTCGGGCTGCTCGCCGAGGAGGGCCAGCACGGGCTCAACACGTTCAGCATCGGTTTCGAGGCGGTCGGCGGGGAGGAAGGCGACGAGTTCAAGTACTCGGACGTCATCGCCCGCCAGTTCGAGACCCACCACCACCAGATCAGGATCGACACCGCACGCACCCTGCCCGCGCTCGAGGAAGCCATCCTGGCCATGAGCGAGCCGATGGTCAGCCACGACGTCGTCGGGTTCTTCCTGCTGAGCCAGGAAGTCAGCAAGCACGTCAAGGTCGTGCAGTCCGGGCAGGGCGCGGACGAGGTGTTCGGTGGCTACCACTGGTACCCGCCACTACTCGGGGTCGACCGGAACGCCGCGGTCGACACCTACGCCGCCGCCTTCTTCGACCGCGACCACGCCAGCATGGCGAAAGTCGTCCGTCCCGAGTACCTGACCGACGAGCCGGTGAGCTACCAGTTCGCCGCAGCCCACATGAGCCGCTCAGGCGCCGACACGGCCGTTGACGCCGCACTGCGCCTGGACTCGCACATCATGCTGGTCGATGATCCCGTCAAGCGGGTCGACAACATGACCATGGCATGGGGCCTGGAGGCGCGCGTCCCGTTCCTCGACCACGAGTTGGTCGAGCTGGCCGCCCAGTGCCCGCCTGAGCTCAAACTCGCCCAGGAAGGAAAGGGCGTGCTGAAGGAAGCCGGACGCCGCGTCATCCCGCCCGACGTCATCGACCGGCCGAAGGGCTACTTCCCGGTGCCCGCGCTGAAGTATCTGCGCGGCCCGTACCTCGACCGGGTGCGGGACGCACTGCACGCGCCCGCCGCCCGCGAGCGGGGCCTCTACCGGGATGAGTACGTCGACCGGCTCCTCGCAGACCCGAACTCCGACCTGACACCCCTGCGTGGCAACCGTCTCTGGCAGCTCGGCCTGCTGGAGATATGGCTGCAGGCGCATGACATCGCTCCGGCGTGAGCCGACCTCAGATGAGTGACGACCGACCCCAGCGCCGCCGCATCGCCGGCGAGCGGAGGCGTCCGCTGTGGACGCAGCCCTGGACCGACGCACCCGACCATCTCGTCCGCGACATGGAGCGCGGCGTCTCGATGGAGTGTGGCTGGGGCCGGCTCATCTTCGCGCAGACCTTTGAGAAGCCGGACGACATCCTGCAACTGCTGCGTGCCGAGGAGGCCGGGCAGCGTGACATCGCGATGTACGTCAAGGACCCGCACGTGCTGGTCGCCAGCGCACCGGACGAGCTGTTCATCGATCCGAGCTACACCTACCGGCTCGAGCTGCACAGGTACCGGCCGCGGCGTGAGGTCATCCCGGGCGTGCTCGTACGGACGATCGGCGAACCCAGCGACGCCCACGAGATCAACCGCATCTACGCCGCCCGAGGGATGGTCACGGCCGACCCGGACCTGATGTGGGACAACCAGCGCACCCGCACGTTCACCTACCTGGTGGCCGAGGACGGACGTACGGGGCAAATCATCGGCACCGTCACCGGCATCGACCATGCGCTCGCGTTCGGCGACCCCGAAGGCGGCGCGAGCCTGTGGTGCCTGGCGGTCGATCCCCAATCGTCGGCGCCCGGAGTCGGCGAAGCGTTGGTGCGGGTGCTGAGCGAGCGCTACATCGGACGTGGCCGCGCGCACCTGGATCTGTCGGTGATGCACGACAACTCGCCGGCGATCCGCCTCTACAAAAAGCTCGGCTTCCGGCGCATACCCGTCTTCGCCGTCAAGCGCAAGAACGTCATCAACGAGCCGCTGTTCGTCCCCGAGCCGGAGCCGGACGTCGCCGAGCTGAACCCGTACGCCCGGATCATCGCGGACGAGGCACGGCGGCGTGGCATCCGGGTCGAGGTGCTGGACCCCCACTGGGGTGAGATGCGGCTGGTGCACGGCGGCCGGCGGGTCGTGACCCGCGAGTCGCTGTCCGAGCTGACCACGGCGGTCGCGATGAGCAGGTGCGACGACAAGCGGATCACGCGGCGCATCGTGCATGAGGCCGGTCTGAACGTGCCGCGCGGCCGGCTGGCGACGAGCGACAGCGCCGACGCGGCCTTCCTGGAAGAGGTCGGCCAGGTCGTGGTCAAGCCGGCCAGAGGCGAGCAGGGTCGCGGCATCAGCGTGGGCGTCACGGACGCCGAGGCGCTCGCCAAGGCCGTCGCAACGGCGCAGCACTACTGTCCGGACGTCCTGATCGAGGAGTGCGTCGACGGAGACGACCTGCGCAGAGTCGTGATCGGCCATGAGGTGGTGGCCGCCGCAGTTCGTCGTCCCGCCACGGTCATCGGCACCGGACGGCACACCGTGCGCGATCTGATCAAGGCCCACAGCCGGCGTCGCGAGGCGGCCACGGCGGGCGAGTCGACCGTCCCGCTCGACGAGACGACGATCGATACGGTCCGCTCCGCGGGGTACGAGCTGGACGACGTCCTGCCCGAAGGCGAGGCATTGCAGGTACGCCGGACGGCCAACCTGCACACCGGCGGCACGATTCACGACGTCACCGCCGAGCTGCACCCGGAGCTGGCCGAGGCGGCGGTCACCGCGAGCAAGGCGCTGGATATCCCGGTGACCGGCATCGACCTGATCGTGCCGGACGTCAGCGGACCCGACTATGCGTTCATCGAGGCCAACGAGCGGCCTGGACTGGCGAACCACGAGCCCCAGCCGACCGCCGAGCGCTTCGTTGACCTCCTGTTCCCGGCGACTCGCGCTACGCCCCGCCCATGGCACCCGGCGCCACCCAGCTCCCAACGTTGACGTTCGATCGCGTTCAGCATGCGGGTCCCTGCCGTACCAGGCGCGTGCGGGTGGTACGGCGCCGAGACACCTGGTGGGCGGCCCACGGCGGCTGGCTGAGAAGGTTGGATGTATGAAGCGGTTGGACATCGACGAGCAGTACCTGCAGGAGATGCTCCTCGAGTTGCTGCGCACGCCCAGCCCGTCGGGGCGCACCGACGCGGTCATGCAGATCATCGGCGACCACCTCGATTCCCTGGGGCTCCCCGTCCGTGTCACCCGCCGTGGTGTGCTGCGCGCCAGCCTGATGGGCCAGCGCATCGACATCAGCCGGGCGGTCGTAGTGCACGCCGACACGATCGGCGCCATGGTCAAGCGGATCAAGCCCAACGGACGGCTCGAGGTCGTCCCGATCGGAATCCACTCCGCCCGCTTCGCCGAGGGCGCGCACGTCACAGTGTTCCCGGACGACCTCACAAAGTTCTTCACCGGAACCGTCCTGCCGCTGATGTCCAGTGGGCACAACTTCGGCGAGGCCGTCGACACCCAGGGCGTGGGCTGGCACCAGGTCGAGGTCCGGCTGGACGAGAAGCTCTCCAGCCCGGCGGACGTGGCCGCGCTCGGAATTCAGGTCGGCGACTTCGTCGCGCTCGACGCCGCGCCGCAGATCACCCCCGGGGGCTACGTCAAGTCGCGCCACCTGGACGACAAGGCCGGCCTGGCCGCGTGCATGGCCGCGGTCAAGGCGCTCATCGAGGCGACCGTCCCGCTCAGCGTCACCGCGCACCTGCTGGTGACGATCGGCGAGGAGGTGGGCATGGGCGCGACCCACGGACTGGACGACACCGTGGCCGAACTCGTCGCTATCGACAACGCCGTGGTCGCCGATGGCCAGGAGTCGCAGGAGGACACCGTCAACATCGGGATGCTCGACTCCACCGGGCCGTTCGATTACCACCTGACGCGGCGTCTGATCGGCCTATGCCAGGAGTACGACCTGCCGTACCGCCGCGACATCTACCGCTTCTACCGGTCCGACGCCGCGCCCGCGATCGAGTCGGGCATGGAGACCCGGGCGGCGTTGCTCGGCTTCGGGGTGGATTCGAGCCACGGGCACGAACGCACCCACCTGGACGGGCTGCGCCGGTTGGCCGAACTGCTGACGCTCTATCTGCAGAGCCCGCTGACGTTCGAGGAGTGGGACGAGACTCCGACCGGCACGCTGGAGGACTTCCCGAGCCACAGCGTCCAGCCGGCCGAACCCGAACCGGAGCATTACGCCGACGGTCGCTTTGCCTAAGGAATGATCACGTCAAGAGGGTGTTTCGCACGTTTACGTTGGGTGCATGCCACGCATCGGATGGAAACACCCTTTACGTGATCATTTAGGAGCGGACTAGTCGTCCTTCTTCTCGCGCTTCTTGGCCTCCGCGATCTCCTGCTTGGCCCGGGTGGCGTAAATGTCGACGTACTCCTGTCCGGACAATTTCATGAGCGCGTACATGATCTCGTCCGTGACAGCGCGCAGAACGTAGCGGTCGGTCTCCATGCCGTAGTAGCGGCTGAAGTCCAGCACCGGTCCGAACCGGATACCCGGCCGGCGTACCTTCGGAATGATCCGCCCGGGAGGCTGCATCTCAAACGTCCCGATCATGGCGACAGGAATCACGGGGACGCGGGCCTCGAGCGCCATCCGGGCGACTCCAGTACGTCCCCTGTACAGCTTGCCGTCGGGAGACCTCGTGCCCTCTGGATAGATGCCGAGCAGATCGCCCCGTTCGAGGATCTTCAGGCCCGTGCGCAGCGCCGCCTCACTCGCCTTTCCCCCTGACCGGTCGATCGGCACGTTCCCCGTCCCCCCGAAGAACGTACGCTTGAACCACCCCTTGAGGCCGCGCTCGGTGAAGTACTCGCTCTTGGCAAGGAAGGTCACCCGGCGCTCGATGACGAGCGGCATGAACAGCGAGTCGACGACGGTCAGATGGTTACCAGCTATGATCGCCGGGCCGCTGACCGGCACATTCTCGGCTCCCTCGACCCTCGGCCGGTACACGGCTCGCAGTATCGGCCCAAGAAGCACGCGCTTGAGCAACCAGTAGAGCACGGCCGAACACTACCCCGCCGACGCCCGGTTACCCGATTACCGCACCGGGCATGCGACGATGCGATGGGCATACGAGGGGAGAGGAGGCGTCCGGTGTCTCGTGACGACGAACAGGTCTGGGCGGAACTCGTCGAGTCGTTCCATTCCTCCCCCGACGACGCCACCCGCCAGTGGCCGGCCGCCGAGAACATCGACCCCGAGGTGTCGAACGCCTCCGGCGGCAATCAGGGTGAGCAGGACGAACACGACGAGGAAGACCAGCCAGACGAAACGGCGGAGCCGGCCGATACCGAGCAACGCAGCAGCGGAGCGCACGACACCGAAGGGCACTTCGTCCCGCCTCCTCCCCCGCCGTTACCCAGGACCGACTTGATCACCAGGGCGGCCTGG
>JASLBX010000430.1 GCA_030146385.1 Jiangellaceae bacterium
GTGCCGACCGCGGCGGCGAGATGGGCGGGACCGGTGTTACCGACGACGATGCAGGCCGCGCCGTCGATGACGGCCGCAAGCTGGGCCAGGCTGGTCCGACCCGCCAGGTCCACCGCGGCGTCCGGCGCGGCACGGGCCACCAGGTCCGCATCGTCTCCGCTGCCTGTGACCACCACGGCCCAGCCGCTGGCGAGCAACTGCCGGGCGATGGCGCGGGCGTGGCCCGGCAGCAGTCCGCGCGCCGGCACCGACGCGCCCGGGTGGAGTACAACGTACGGCTGCTCCGGGACGAGCCCGTCGACGTCCGGCAACGGGTGCCGGATGCGCAGCCCGCCGGTGTCGCCCGGGGGCAGTTCACCTCCGGCCGCGCGGACAAGGTCGAGTGCCGCCTCGACCTCGTGGCCGCCGTCCCGCCGGTGCCGGTGGTCCAGCAGGGAGCCGGGGTAGTCCTCCGAGATCGCGCCGATCCAGTCGATGCCCGCCAGGCGTGCCAGCAGCGCCATCGGGAGCGGGCTCTGGTGGAACGACGTGAAGATGACCGCCCGGTCGAAGCTGCGGCGGCTGAGGCGGCGGACGATCGACGCGACGGCCTCGGAGTCCACCGGCGGCGGCTGGTAGCCCGACCACGGCGGATCGAAGACGATCAGGTCGTCGACTTCTGGCAGCAGCTCGCCGGCGGCCAGGCCGGCGGGCGAGACGAGAAGCTCGACCCGGTCGTAGCGGTGCGCGAGTGCCCGGATCGCCGGGCCGGTGAGCAGCACGTCGCCCGCGCTGTCGAGTCGAACGGCCAGCACGCGCGTCATGTCCACTCCTGAACATGCGGCTCGACCTTCCGGTGCCGCCACACGCCGAGCACCCGGTGGGCGGTGGCAACCGGTGGGATGGCCAGGCTGGTGAGCAGCATCCGCCGGATCTCTCCCGGCGTCGCCGGGCCGGATCTGATCCGCGACCAGGCGAATTGCGCGGTCAGCGCGAGCCATCCGGCGGCGGCCGCTGCGGACAAGCGGCGCGTCCCCGCGGCGCGGGCGGCCACAGCGGTCAGCCCGCACGCAGTGGTCGCCACATGCCAGCCCAGACGACCGCGGGGCGCGTCGGCCGAGTGGCGCCAGCTGGGGCCGTGACGGCGGCGCATCAACGCGTCGTCGGCGTTGCCCGCCTGTGCCCGCACGCTCGCCCATTCCCCGTCGGGGCGGGCCGGATGGATGGTCTCGCGCTGTCCCCGGATCAGGCGCCAGCCGAACCTCTGCAGCCGGATCGCCAGGTCGGCATCCTCGCGGTAGGCGCGCCGGAACCGCTCGTCGAACCCGCCCACACGTTCGAGTGCCTCCCGCCGGACGGCCAGGTCCGCGGTGATCCACGCGGCCGACGCCAGTCCGGCGGTGTTGCGCTCGGCATCGGTGGGCCGGCGGTGCTGCGGCAGCGGGACGCGGATCCGGGCCTGAACCGCGGCGACATCGGCGGCCTGCCCGTCCAGATCGGCGTCGAGTCGCTTGGCCCAGTCCGGCGGCAGCTCGACGTCGTCGTCCAGGAACACGACCCATTCGGCCCGGACCTGCCGCCAGCCGGCGTTGCGCGCGGCCGCGGGGCCGTTCCCGACTGATCGGAGCACCGCCGGCTTGAGATGGCCGACGCGGACCTCCAAGGCGGGCGGCGCCCCCGCCCGGTCGTCCACCACGACCACCTGCTCCGGGCCGTTCGCCGGGTCCTGCGCGGCGAGAGAGGCGAGCAGCCGGTAGAGCGTCGGCCGGCCGACAGTGGGAACGACGATCGCGTAGCTCATTCGCTCACGTCCTGCGCGAACAGGCGCTGACGGCGGACCAGATGCGGGCCGAGCACCAGCGCGTCGACCGGCGTCGAGCCGAACAGCTCCAGCGCGTCGCGTGGATCGTCCACGATGGGCCGCCCGGCGGTGTTGAGGCTCGTGTTGAGCAGCACCGGCAGGCCGGTGCGGGCCTCGAACGCGTGCAGCAGGGCGGCCACGCGGGGCAGCGCCTGGTCGTCGACAGTCTGGATTCGCGCCGTACCATCGACGTGGACGACGGCGGGGATGCGATCGTGCCAGCCCGGGTGGACGTCGTGGACGAACAGCATGTACGGGCTCGGCACCGGACCGCCTGAGAAGATATCGGCCGCCCGGTCGGTGAGAACCATCGGCGCGAGTGGCCGGAACTGCTCGCGGCCCTTGACGGCGTTGAGCCGCTCCTGGTTGTGCCGGTCCGCCGGGTTGGCCAGCAGAGATCGCTGCCCGAGCGCCCGCGGGCCGTACTCGCTCCTGCCGTCGAACCAGGCCACGACGCCGTTCCCCGCAAGGATCTCGGAGACCTGCTCGACCAGGTCGTCGGGCGTGGTGAACGGCACTGCCGCCCGGCGCAGCCAGGCGGCCAGCTCGTCGTCCGTCCAGGACCGGCCGAGCGCGGCCGAGGGCATCGGGGTAGGCGGCAGGCCGGCGTCCGCAGCGATCTGTAACGCAGCGCCCAGGGCGGTGCCCGCGTCGCCTGCCGCCGGCTGCACCCAGACCTCTTCAAACGGCGTCTCGCGCCAGATCCGCGAGTTGGCGACGCAGTTGAGCGCGGTCCCGCCGGCCATGGTGAGCACGCGATCGCCTGTCTGGTCATGCAGCCAGCGGGCGAGATCGACCAGTACCTCTTCCAGCCGTTCCTGGACGGACGCCGCCAGGTCGGCATGGTCGCCGGTCCACTTATCGCCGGCCCGTGGCGACACCCACTTCCGCCAGTCCGGGATCTCGGCGACGAATCCGCCGTCACCCGTGGCGTAGATCATCTCGCGCAGCTCGTCGAGATGGCGCGGGCGGCCGTACGAGGCCAGCGCCATCACCTTGTACTCGTCACTCGACCGCAGGAACCCGAGGTGCTCGGTGAGCGACTCGTACAGCAGCCCGAGCGAGTGCGGCAGCTCCTGGCTCGCGAGGAGCTCGAGCCGCCGGCCCGTGTAGCGTCCGGCCAGGTGGGACGCCCGCTCGCCGCGCCCGTCGAGAACCAGCACGCTGCTGTCCTTGTGCGGGCTGGCCAGCGCCGCCGAGGCGGCGTGCGCGACGTGATGCGGCACGAAGTGGACGGCCGCCGGATCAAGCCCGGGCAGTGCGGCCCCGAGGAAGTACGGCGCCCGCTCCGCGTACATGACGCGCAGGTAGTCCCACGCGTCGGAGAGCCCGAGCTCGTCGGCCGGCTTGCTGAGCGCCGGATCGAAGGAGTAGCCGACCGCGTCGACGTCGGCCGGGGTCAGCCCGCCCGCCTCCAGACACCACCGCATCGCCAGTTCGGGCAGCTCCCAGGCTGCGAACGGGACGGGGCGCTTGCCATGCTTGCGCCGGCTGAACCGCTCCTCCTCGGCAGCCGCGACGATGTGTCCGTCGATGACGAGAGCTGCAGCCGGATCGTGGAAGATCGCATTGACTCCCAGGACGCGCATGAATGCCGAAGTACCCCTGCGTCGGCTCTATACACGCTCTACAACAAGCGCTTCTATCGCTCGCGCCCGAAGTAACGCTGCTATGCGGACATCACAAGCCCACCTGATCGCCGAGGTGGGTCCTGTGGGTCAGCGATGCTATGCGGACATCACAAGCCCACCTGATCGCCGAGGTGGGTCCTGTGTGTCAGCGATCAGGTGGGCTGGTTTGAAGTTTGCCTGGCGCGTCCTTTCGGTGTTTAGCCCTCGGGGACCTCGCCGCGCCAGGCGCCGGTCTCGGTGCCGCGCGACTCGATGAACTCCTTGAAGTTCTTCATGTCGCGTTCGGCCGCCTGCGAGACGACGCCGGCCTTCTCGCCCATCTTCTCGGTGAAGGTCTCGGGCGCCATCTCGAGCTGGAACATCACCCGGGTGGTGGCGTCGTCGAGCTTGTGGAACGTGACGACGCCGGCGTGGCCGACCCCGCTCGTCGTCCGCCAGGCGACTCGCTCGTCGGGGCGCTGTTCGGTGATCTCAGCGTCGAACTCTCGCTCGACGCCAGCGATCTTGACCCGCCAGTGCAGGTGCGTGTCGTCCAGCTGGTTGACCGACTCCACGTCGCTCATGAACCGGGGAAATTCCTCGAACTGCGTCCATTGGTTGTACACAGTCCGGACCGGGACGTTCACATCGACGGACTTCTCGGTCGTAGCCATTGCAAGGCTCCTTTCGGGCACAACGCGTGTCAGGATCGCGATACCCGCGCCGCCCCGTCGAAAACCTCTCCCCGTTCCCATGATCATGTGGGTTCGTCGGGGTATGACCTTGTCAAACCCACATGATCAGCGGAGGTTCAGGGGCGGTGGCGATCGATGAGGCACTGAGCCATCGACTTGGCCAGTTGGGCTGCGTCCAGGTCACCTTCGGTGGCGGCGATGATCGAGCCCTTCATGAGGATGTGCCACGACCGCGCAAAGTTGTCGATGTCGCGCAACCCGGCCTCGGTGGCCAGCGCGGACACCACGTCGCGAATGTGCTCGAGGTATTCGATGCTGGCCCGGCCGAGCGGGTGGTCGGGACCCATCTCCAGCAGGACGTTAATGAAGGCGCAGGCATCGAAGCCCGGGCTGGCGAACCAGTCGTGGAACACGTCGAAGATGGCGAGCAGCCGGCCCTCGGATGTCGTCCCGCGTGCCCGCGCTTCGCCTTCGACGAAGTCCTTCGTCCACCGTTGCGCACGCCGCTGCAGGAAGGCGAGTACCAGGTCGTCCTTGGAGCCAAAGTGCTTGTAGAGCGTCGCCTTCGCGACCCCGGACTCCCGGATCACCTCGTCGACGCCGACGTCTCGAACTCCGCGCGTAGAAAAGAGGTCGTAGGCTGTGTTGAGGATGCGCTCGCGAGGCGCAAGGCCGTGTCCGGCCATGATCACGTACCCCGAATCGGTGGTTCCTGCCAAGCCATTTAGCATACCTGGACAGACCGTTCTGTCCGTGTTACAAATGCGGTGCGAGCCACCTGGAGTGATATATGTCCGAGCTGCACGATATCCACGCGCCGGAGGCCGAACCGGCGAAGCTGCAGATCCGCGTGCAGAGCATGCAGGGTCTCGCGGTGGTCCGGCTTACCGGCGAGATCGATCTGTCGAATGCAGCCCGGCTCCAGGATCAGCTCAGCCTCCTCGTCGAACAGGGGCATGTGGTCATCGACCTCTCCGAGGTGACGTTCATCGACTCGACCGGACTGTCCGCCTTCATCGTCGGCCACCACCGCGCCACGGCCGCCCACACCGGCCTGCACCTTGCCGGCGCCACCGGAACGGTCCAGCGACTGCTCGCACTGACCCAGCTCGATCGGCACCTCGACCATCACGACGCACTCGACGGAGCGCTCCAGGCGGCCGGAGCCCCCGACCCGGAGGGTTGATTCCGGACCATGTAGCGGTACAACGCCGTCTCGGCAGGGGCGGACGTTTAACTCGATCGTCGCGGGTTACGCACCACTTGAGCCGACAACCTAGCCAGGAGGCGAGAGTGCGGCGGTACGGCACGGCCAGGACTCTGGTAGCGGTTGCCGCCGGTGTCAGCTTCATCGCGTCCGCCTGCGGCGGCGACGAGTCCGGAACGCCGACCGTGACGTGGTACATCAACCCCGACTCGGGCGGCCAGGAGGAGTTGGCCGCGCAGTGCACAGAGGAAGCCAACGGCGAGTACCAGATCGAAACGGCATTGCTGCCGCGGGACGCTCCCGGCCAGCGAGAGCAGCTCGCCCGCCGCATCGCTGCGCAGGACCCCGACATCGACCTGATGAGCCTCGACCCCGCGTTCATCGCGGAGTTCGCCGACGCCGGCTGGCTGACCGAGGTGCCCAGCGATATCGCCGACGAGGTGACGCAGGGCACGGTGCAGCCGGCGGTCGACGTGTCGACGTGGAACGACACCCTCGTGGCCGTTCCTTTCTGGTCCAACACGCAGCTGCTCTGGTACCGCAAGTCGGTGGCCGAAGAAGCCGGCCTTGATCTCGAGAACGAGCAGATCACCTGGGAACAGCTGATCGAGGCGGCGCAGTCGCAGGAGACGCTCATTTCGCTGCACGGCATCCGCGAAGAGGCCTATGCGGTGTGGATCAACGCGCTGGTCGCGTCCGCCGGCGGGCAAATCGTCGAGAACCCAGACGCACCGGCCCAAGAGGTCCAGCTCAGTCTGGAAACCGACGCCGGTCAGCAGGCCGCTGAGATCATCCAGACGGTCGTCCGCGAAGGCGTCGGCGGCCCGGGGCTATCCAACCAGGACGAAGAAGGTGCGATGCACCAGTTCAACGGCGAGGAGAGCGCGTTCATGCTCAACTGGCCGTTCGTCTGGGCCGCGATCAACGGCGCCGTCGAGGAGGGCAACCTCACCCAAGAGTTCGTCGACGACATCGGCTGGGCGCCCTACCCCGCCGTGGCCGACGGGCAGGACGTTCGCCCGCCGTACGGCGGCATCAGCCTCGCAGTCAGCGCCTTCAGTGATGTCCCGGACCAGGCGCTGGCCGCTGCGGCGTGCGTCGTCACCCCGGAGAACCAGGCCGGCTACTTCGTCTTGGAGGGCAACCCGCCATCCCATCCGGACGCCTACGAAGACCCGGAGGTTCAGGAGGCGTTCCCGATGGCCGACCTGATTCTTCAGGGACTGGAACAGGCGGGACTCCGTCCGCACACGCCGTACTACAACGAGGTGTCCGAGGGACTTCAGGCCAGCTGGCACCCGCCGTCTGAGGTCGATCCGGAGCAGTCCCCAGCCGATGCCAGCACCTTGATCACCGAAGTCCTCCGAGGGGAGCGGCTGCTGTGAGCGCGACCAAGGTCGAGGAACCCACCGTCACGACCGAGCCCGAGGAAACCAGCGAGCGGGCGCGGGCAGAAAGGCGGCTGGGCTGGTGGCTTGCCGGGCCGGCGTTCGTCGTCCTGCTCGCCGTCACGGCCTACCCGATCGGGCTCGCGATCTACGAGTCGCTGTTCAAGTACCGGCTCACCGACCCGGAAGCGCGCGAGTTCGTCGGGTTGAACAACTACGCGATCATCCTCACCGACATCGTGTGGTGGCGGGCGATCGGCGTCACGTTGCTGGTCGTGGTCGTCACCGTGGCGGTCGAGCTGGTTCTCGGGTTCGCCCTCGCCATGGTCATGCACCGGGCGCTGCAGGTGCTTCGCCCGGTCTTGCGGACCGCGATCCTGATCCCCTACGCGATCATCACCGTGGTCTCGGCGTTCGCCTGGCTGTACGCGTTTCAGCTGGACTCGGGGTTCATCAACAGCTGGTTCTCCTGGGTTCCCGGCATCACCGAGGAGACCGACTGGTTCGGCAGCTTCGGCCCGGCGATCAGCGTCATCATGCTGTCGGAGATCTGGAAGACCACGCCGTTCATCTCG
>JASLBX010000442.1 GCA_030146385.1 Jiangellaceae bacterium
AGCAAGCGATCGGGTTGGGTCGTGGCGCACTGGCTCGTCGTCAATGCCGCCCGCCTCGGCATCGCCACGGTCATCTACGACGACATAATCTGGACGGCACGCCGGTCGGCCGAGGGCTGGCGTCCGTACACTCACCCGTCCGGCAACACGTCAGACCCCACTCTGCGCCATCTCGATCACGTCCACGTCGACGTGATCCGCGGCGGATGAGGACGGCAGGATCCGGCGCTGATATCGAGCAGCTCAGGACGCGAACGTGCCCCGTTGCTCGAGCCGGGTGTAGCCCGCTGAGTGGATGCCGACGCCGAGCAGCCCGCCGTAGATCAGGTTGGACTGCCGGAGCCACTCTTCTTCCTGGTCCTGGTCCGCCTTGTCCTCGTCCACTATCCCGTTCCCTCGGAGAGACGATCGGCGGCAGCCTGCACCCGCTCG
This sequence comes from Jiangellaceae bacterium, assembly GCA_030146385.1. GTDB lineage: Bacteria > Actinomycetota > Actinomycetes > Jiangellales > Jiangellaceae > JASLBX01. The sequence continues at coordinate 433 of JASLBX010000442.1, forward strand.
TCCGTCGTCGTCAAGGCAACGCGCACGTGGTGCCCCCCCGCCGGCCCGTAGAAGTCACCAGGCGCGACGAGGATTCCGCGCTCCGCCAGCCAACTGACGGTTTCCCAGCACGGCTCGTCGCGCGTCAGCCACAGGTAGAGGCCGCCCTCCGAGTGGTCGATCCGGAACCCGGCCGCCTCAAACGCGGCACGCAGGGACGTCCGGCGGGTTGCGTACCGGGCCCGCTGCGCTTCCACGTGGGCATCGTCGCCGAGGGCCGCAACCATGGCCGCCTGCACGGGCGCCGGCATCATCATCCCGGCGTGCTTGCGGATCTCAAGCAGGCGACCGATCAGTTCGGCGTCACCGACCACGAATCCGGCTCGGTGGCCGGCCATGTTCGAACGCTTGGACAGCGAGTGCACCGCGAGGACGCCGTCCAGCATCCCGCCGTTGACCGACGGATCGAGCACCGAGATCGGTTTGGCGTCCCAGCAGAACTCCAGATAGCACTCGTCCGACGCCACGATCGCGCCCCGTTCGCGGGCCCACGCGACGACCTTCGCAAGGTGCTCGGCGGGTAAGACCCGGCCGTGCGGGTTGGCCGGCGAGTTGACCCACACCAATCCAACCCGGGCAGGCCCCACGGCGGTCAACGAATCGGCGGCGACCGCCGGTGCGCCCGCCAGCCGGGCGCCGATGTCGTAACTCGGATACGCGAGAGCAGGGTGGAAGACGACGTCCCGCTCCCCCAGTCCGAGCAGTAACGGAAGCCAGCTGACCACCTCCTTCGAGCCGATCGTGGGCAGCACGCCACGGGCGTCCAGCCCGTTGATCCCGAACCGCCGTGCCAACCAGTCCACGACGGCGGAGCGCAGTTCTGCCGTCCCGTACGTCGCCGGGTAGCCAGGCGCGTTAGCCGCGCCAGCGAGCGCGTCCCGGACGATGCTCGGAGTCGGGTCGATGGGCGTACCGACCGACAGGTTCACCAATCCGCCCGGGTGGGCGGCCGCTTGCTCGCGGTATGGAGTCAGCGAGTCCCACGGGAAGTCCGGGAGCGGGCGCACGTCACTGCTCGTCGTGCTCCTGCGGCGGGAGCGCGGCGACGAGCGGATGATCCTTATCGATCTTGCCCAGCTTCGACGCTCCCCCCGGCGATCCCAGATCGTCGAAGAACTCGGCGTTGGCCTGGTTGTAGTCCTTCCACTGCTCTGGAACATCGTCCTCGTAAAAGATCGCCTCGACCGGGCACACCGGCTCGCAGGCACCGCAGTCGACACACTCGTCGGGGTGGATGTAGAGCATCCGCTCCCCTTCGTAGATGCAGTCGACCGGGCACTCCTCGACGCACGCCAGGTCCTTGAGGTCGACGCACGGCTCGGCGATGGTGTAGGTCACGAGGGTTCCTCCTTGTGGCGCCGGTAAGGGGTCGTTCGGCACCTACGTTTAGTATCGCGCTGCGGATACGTTAAGTTGCAACTGAGGTCCACTCTATGACGCTACATCCGGGTGACGTCGGGCGCCGAGTGGTGGTGCGGTACCGGCTCGCGACGCCGGTCGATGGCGCTCACGCCACCGACGTGCTCGGGGAACTCGTCGCATGGTCAGGCGGCCGGCTGAGCGTCCGCACGAAGACCGGCGCCGTCGTGGATGTGGTGCAGTCCGACGTGCTCGCCGCCAAGGTGATCCCAGCGCGGACGGTGACTCGCAGGGAGGTACGAGACCTCGAGGCTGCCGCCGCCGGTGGGTGGCGCGCCACCGAGACCGAGCGGATCGGCGGCTGGCTACTGCGTGCCGCCGGCGGGTTCACCGGGCGGGCGAACTCCTGCCTTCCGCTGGAGGACGCGGGCATGCCCGTCGACGCAGCGATCGAATTGGTCGAGAAGTGGTACCAGGAGCGGCGACTTGTCCCCGCCTTTCAGGTGCCTGTGCCGCTCGGTACGACGCTCGAGGCGGCGTTGGACCGGCAAGGCTGGCCGCCACCGAACGAGGACGTCGTCGTGATGACCGCAGATCTGTCGGCTGCGGCTCGTCACAGGCGGGGTGACCTGCCGCCCATCGAGTTCTCGCCGGAGCCGGACGACCGGTGGCTGGCGGCGTACCACTATCGCGGCGGGACGCTACCGCCCAATGCCAGGGCCGTGCTGGTCAATGCGGACATCGTGACGTTCGCCGCTGTGGTGGTGGACGGCCCTCCCGTGGGCATCGCGCGAGGAGCGGTATCGGATTCGCCATCGGGACGCCGGTGGCTGGGCGTCACGGCCGTAGAGGTCGATCCGGCGATGCGGCGCCGCGGGTTGGCGTCCCAGGTGATGGGCGGGCTGGCCGAGTGGGCTCGGGGGCATGGAGCGACCGACGCGTACGTCCAGGTGGCGGAGGGCAACGCGGCCGCCATGGCGGCCTACGAGGGGCTCGGATTCACCGAGCACCACCGCTACCACTACCGGCGCGACCCCTAGCGCTGATCATGCAAGTCGGGTTCGACGCGCCGCCACTACGAAGCCAGATCGCGGGGGGCCGATTCGGACATTCCGGTGTGTCGAACCCGATTTGCATGATCAACGTTTAGTTGTCGTTGTTGTTGCCGTTACCGTTGCCGTCCTCGTCCTTGTCTTCGTCGTCGGGTTCTTCGCCGCAGATCACGACCGGGTTCGGCCGGTAGGTCCAGGGGTAGGACTCGTCCTTGACGAGATTGCCGTCCGGGTCCCACGCCTTCCGGTACGACGTGATGGAGAAGCCTCTGGACCCCTCGCGGTTCTCGATGCAGTTGTCCTTGTTGTTGTAGATGGTCGGCGGGTCGGTGTAGTTCGACCGCTCCGACACCGACGTCTCGACCTTGAAGTATTCGGTGCTCCATATCCGAATCGTCAGGACGCCCTGAGAGCCCGGTGTGCTGGCGGCGAACCTGGTCTCGACCAGGACGCCGTACGGGGTGTCATTGCGGAAAGCCATGTCGAAGTTGCCCCACGACACGGTGGCTTCCTGGGCGACCGGATAGCGGCTGAAGTAGATGCTGTGCGGCTGGTGGTAGATGTCCTCCAGCCCGGCCTTGAAGGCGGCGTGGTAGGTCGTGGTGGCCACTTGCGAGACGCCGCCGCCGTAATCCTCCACGAGCACACCGCCACTGATCGTCCCGCCCTTGGCGAAACCGTTCGCCGCGGTCCGCTCGCCCACGATCCCGTTCAGGCTGAACTCCTCGCCCGGATTGAGCAGGGTGTTGTTGACCCGGGACGCAGCTAGCCCGATGTTGGTGTTGCGGTACTCGGCGTGCGGGAAGCGGGTGGTGAACTCGCTCACGACCGCCTTGACGCCAAGTGCCTCGGCGTCCTCGGTGGTGAACTCGGGCTCGGCTTCGCTGTACTCGACGCTCGCGGCACGGGCGTCGCCGGACTCGGTCAGAACCGGCAGGATCGCGTCGGCCAGCGCACCCGAACTGATGCCGACACCGACCTCGTGCGGAATGACGGCCGCGCGGCCGTTCTCAATCCGGATCGTGGCCTCCCGCCCGGGCTGGCCCACTTCGTCGAGTACGTCGGAGGCTGCCTCGGCGAGCTCATCCGCATCGAGCGCCGGCTGGAGCCTGCCGGAATCGTCCGGCGTGAGCGTCAGCGCTGCACTGATCATCTCCGGCTCGATCTCGATGGTGTGTTCGTCGGCGGCGACGCGCACTGGGCCGGACATGGCCGGCTCAGCGAACTCCGTGACTGCCCGCTCGACCTCCGCGTCGGTGACGGCCGGCTCGATTTCGGTGACCGTCGCGGCCAGCGGGCCGATCGGTACGTCGTGT
>JASLBX010000460.1 GCA_030146385.1 Jiangellaceae bacterium
GCCGGACGGCGTAGGGACCGGCACCGACCGCATCCGACGGCGTCGGGTCGGCCACCAGGTGGTGCGGCGCGCCATAGGTCACCCGGACCGTCGCGACGTCCCCGGGCCGCGGCACCTGCCCGCCCGGCGGCACCGCGAAGTGGACCAGGCGGTTGTCCGGAGCACGCCCCGACAGGCGCCGCGTGGCTCCGTCCTTACGGCCCTCGGCCTCTGTGACCAGCACCTCCAGCTCGCGGCCTTCCAACGCCCGGTTCTCCCGCCAGGAGATCTCCTCCTGGAGCGCGACCAGGCGCTCGTACCGCTCCTGGACCACCGGCTTGGGGACCTGCTCCGGCAGCCCGGCCGCCGGGGTTCCCGGGCGGGGCGAGTACTGGAACGTGAACGCCTGGGCGAACCGGGCCTCACGGACGACGTGCAGCGTCTGCTCGAAATCCTGCTCGGACTCGCCAGGGAAGCCCACGATGATGTCGGTGGTGATGGCGGCGTCCGGCATGGCGGCGCGGACCTTATCGACGATGCCGAGATACCGCTCCTGCCGGTACGACCGGCGCATCGCCCGCAGGACGGCGTCCGACCCCGACTGGAGCGGCATGTGCAACTGGGGCATCACGGTCGGCGTCTCGGCCATGGCGGCGATCACGTCGTCGGTGAAGTCCCTCGGGTGTGGCGAGGTGAACCGAACTCGCTCCAGCCCGTCCACAGCGCCCACCGTCCGCAGGAGCTTGCCGAACGCGTACCGGTCGCCGAACTCGACGCCGTACGCGTTGACGTTCTGGCCGAGCAGCGTGACCTCGATGACGCCTTCGGCGACGAGCGCCTCGACCTCGGCCAGGACGTCGCCCGGGCGGCGGTCGCGCTCGCGGCCGCGCAGCGCGGGGACGATGCAGAACGTGCAGGTGTTGTTGCAGCCGACGCTGATCGCCACCCAGGCGGCGTATGCGCTTTCGCGGCGCGACGGCAGCGTGGACGGGAACACCTCGAGGGCCTCGACGATCTCGACCTGAGCCTCGTCGGCGATGCGGGCGCGCTCCAGCAACGCCGGCAACGACCCGACGTTGTGCGTGCCGAACACGACGTCCACCCATGGCGCGCGGCGGGCGATCTCGCCCCGGTCCTTCTGCGCCAGGCAGCCGCCGACCGCGATCTGCATGCCGGGCCGGCGCTCCTTCATCGGCGCCAGATGGCCGAGGTTGCCGTACAGCTTGTTGTCGGCGTTCTCGCGTACCGCGCAGGTGTTGAACACGACGACGTCGGCTTGCCTGTCCGTGGCACGGGCATAGCCGGCCTGCTCCAGCAGCCCGGCGAGCCGCTCGGAGTCGTGGACGTTCATCTGGCACCCGAAGGTGCGGATCTCGTACGTGCGCGTGGTCATCTCAGCACCCAAGCCTAAGCGCTGAGCCTGACGGTCACAGCATCGAGACCGGCTCGGCCTCCGCGCGCCGGCGGGACCGGGGCCCGGTCCACCACTGCCACAGGAACACCACGCCTCCGACCGTGACGCCGATCCCGTCCGTCCAGTACTCCGAGTTCAGTAGCAGCAAGCCGGCTGCGGCGAGCAGGATACGCGCCCACCAGTCCAGCTTGCGGTCCAGGAAGCCGACGACCCCCACGCCGAGCATCGTGATGCCCGCTGCCGCGGTGAAGAACGCGAGCACGCCGGCTAGCCACGGGTTCTGGCCCTCGTCGAACATCAGCAGCAGTTCGTGCGAGAACAGGAACATGTACGGGACGATGAACCCGCCGAGCGCGATGCGTACCGAATGGACGCCGGTGCGGATTGGGTTGCTCTGCGCGATGCCGGAGGCCGCGTAGGCCGCGAGGCAGACCGGCGGCGTGATGTCGGCCAGCACACCGAAGTAGTAGACGAACAGGTGCGCGATGAGGATCTGCTCCGGCGCGAAGTCACCTGCGACCATGATCGCAGGTGCGGCCAGCGTGGCCGTGATGACGTAGTTCGCCGTCGTCGGCACGCCGATGCCGAGGATGAGGCACGCCACCATGGCCAGGATCGCCGTGACCAGCAGGCTGCCGCCGGCCAGGTTGACCAGCTCGCCGGCCAGCTTCAGCCCAACGCCGGTGAGCGTGATGACACCGGCGATCAGACCGGCGGTCGCGCAGGCCACGATGATCGGTAGGGCGAGCCGAGCGGCATCCACCAGACCGTCCAGCAGCGCTACCGGCGTCAGCTTGTCCTCCATCTCCCGCCAACGGCGGCGGGCCAGGGAGATCAGCTGGACGACGATGTTGACGACGATCGCCGCGCCTATCGACAACGTGGCGGCCCGCAGCGGCGTTTGACCTTGAGCCAAGATCCAGAAGATGACGATAATCGGGATGAGCAGGTAGCCCTTGCGCACCAGGAGCTGGCGCACCCTGGGTAGTTGGTCGCGAGGCAGCCCACCGATACCGAGCTTCTTGGAGTCGTAGTGGATCACCACATACTGCGCGACGAAGAACAGGATGGACGGGACGATGGCCGCTTTGATGATCTCGCCGTACGGCATACCGGTGATGTCGATCATGATGAAGGCTGCGGCACCCATGACCGGAGGCATCAGCTGGCCGCCTGTGGAGGAAGCCGCCTCGACCGCTCCGGCGTATTCGCCCTTATAGCCGGACCGCTTCATCATCGGGATCGTGAACGCCCCATTGCCGACCGTGTTGGCGATCGAGCTGCCGGTGATCGTCCCAGAGAAGGCGCTCGTCATGACTCCGACCTTGGCCGTCCCACCGGTGAGGTGTCCGGTGGCGCCGAAGGCAAACTCGGTGAAGAATCGCTCCATCCCCGTCCGCTGCAGCATCGCGGCGAAGATCATGAACATGTAGATGAACGTCGACGACACCCGGATCGGAATGCCGAATACGCCCTCGGTGGTGAGGAACTGGGTGGAGATGATCCGGTCGATCGAGTAGCCGGCGTGATTCAGGAATCCGGGTAGGTCAGGGAGTATCTCGACGCGCGGCCAGTAGGCGTAGAGCAGGACGACCGCGGCGACGATGACCAGCGGCGCCCCGATGACCCGCTGCGCGGCCACCAGGATGATCAAGATGCCCATGGTGCCGACCATGATGTCCAGGTCGGTGGGCATCGCGGGCCGTCGCGCCAGTTCCTCCCAGGTGAAGAAGATGTACATGCCCGCCGCGAAGCCCATCAGCGACAGCAGGATGTC
>JASLBX010000465.1 GCA_030146385.1 Jiangellaceae bacterium
ACCCGAATCTCGGCTACTACACCGACCACGGCTGGCGGTTCCCGCCCGGCGTCGGAGGAGAAGAGTACGCAGCGATGGCTCGCCGCTGGCGCGCCGAAGGCGCCGACATCATCGGCGGGTGCTGCGGTGTCGGGCCTGACCACATCAGGGCGGTAAAGAGCGCTCTGGAAGGCACGCCCCGCGGCGCCGAGAAGCGACGCCCGCCGGAGGCAACCGAGGACCACGCCACCCGTGCCTCATCTCTACCCGCCTGGACCGACAAGAGCGGCCGCGACCTGTTCCCCCTGCCGGTGCCCGAACTGACACTGCTCCCGGACGTGTTCGTACCCACCCAAGGCTCGTTCACGCTGTGGCGTTATCTGTTCACCGAATATGTCGGCAGCGGGCAGCACTGCCTCGACGTCGGGTGCGGAGCCGGGTTGCAGGCGATCCAGCTCGCCCTCAACGGCGCCGAGCACGTGCACGCCATCGACCGCAAGCCGGCGGCCGTCGAAACTACACTCCTCAACGCATTCCGCAACGGAGTCGCCGACCTGGTGTCCGCGTCCACCGCTGACCTCTTTTCCTGGGTTCCGGATGAGCAGTACGACGTTGTCGTGGCAAGCCTCTACCAGACGCCCGTCGATCCGCTTTCCCAACTCGTCGGCCACCGCCCGATGGATTACTGGGGGCGCAACCTCGTCGACCATCTCATTGCCAAGCTGCCCGACGCGCTCGCCCCCGGTGGGGTTGCCTACGTGGTCCAGCTGTCGATCCTTTCCCAGCGCAAAACGGCCGCGTTGCTACGCGAGCACCATCTCGTAGGCGAGGTCGTGGACTTCGGCTTCTTCCCAATGACCGAGCACTTCGAAAGCGCGCGACCGCAGATCGACACGGTGGAGGCTCGCTCCGACGCCTACCACCTCACCATCGGCGGGGCGGAGACGATGGTCGCGTACCTGCTGAAGATCACCCGCGGTTGACCGGATGCCTCTGCTGCCGTCCGAGGGGTGGCGATTTGCCGACACGTGGCTATAACGGTGGCATGAGTGGTGCCACGGCGGCCCGGAAGGTACTCGACGTGCTGAGCGTGTTCACGCCCGACACCCGGGCCTTGACCCTGTCTCAGATCGCCAGAAGGACCGGCCTCGCGCTCAGCACGACACACCGGGTCGTAGCCGAGCTGGTCGAGTGGGGTGCTTTGGAGCGTGGCTCCGACGGCCGCTACTGCGTCGGGCTGAGGCTGTATGAGCTCGGGGCCTTGGCGCCACGTGGGACCGCCCTCCGCGACGCTGCGATGCCGTTCATGGAAGACCTCTACGAACACACCCACGAAGTCGTACAACTCGCGGTGCGCGAAGGTACCGAACTCGTCTTCACCGAACGCCTGGCCGGACGATCGTCGGTCGGCGTGCACACCCAAGTGGGCCTCAGGTTCCCGCTGCCCGCCAGTGGTGCTGGCCTCGTACTGCTCGCGTTCGCTCCGCCGGAAGTGCAGGAAGCCGTGCTCGAGGCACCCTTGCGGCGCTTCACGCCGAAGACCATCGTCGATCCCGGCGAGTTGCGTGCCGTCCTCGGCGATGTGCGCCGGAGCGGCATCGCCATCAGCGACCGTCAGGTCACCATGGACAGTTTCTCGGTAGGGGCACCCATTCGCGACCGACGCGGAGCCGTCGTCGCAGCGGTGTCCCTAGTCGTCCACGCCGGCACCCAGGACACCACCGCGCTCTCCGCGCTGGTCAGTACGGCGGCGCGCGGCATCTCCCGATCCCTCGCCGGACCTTCCGCGCTGCAACCGGCAAGCTCGCCGATCCCAATGTAGCGGTGGAGCACCGGCTGCACCGCCACGACAATGCCGATCGCCTGCCGCGACGAGGACCTCCGCCTCTGCCGGGCTCAGCGGCCGCGGCTGAACCTTGAAGTGGAGATGTCACCCCGACGGCGGAGATCACGATGAGCATCCTCGTAACCGCTTCCCTCGCCACGGCGGGTATTGCGTCCCTCGCGGCAGGATTTGCCGTTCGCCCGCGGTCCTGCGCAGCTCCTGGCGCCAGCCGTGATCGAGGCCTAGTAGCGCTGGACGCGCACGTGCCGCCATTGCTGGCCCGGCACCTCGATATCGACGGTGATGGCCGGGTTCCCCGCATGGACACCGTCGCCCTGTGGGGTGGGGCCACACTGCGCATCGGCCGGTCGCCGTGGCTGCCGGTGCGGATGCTCACCAGGCACCGAGTCGGACGTGACTTCGCCAGCGACATCGGCGTCACGTGGTACGGACGGTCTGTGCTTGAGGTCGTCGACGCCTACGTCGGCGGACGCGGCATGGCCGGCCCGGTCCAGCGTCCTGACGTCGGCGACAAGATCGATCAGGGCGCGAACCTGTTCCTGTGGAGCGAAGGCCTGCTGATCCCGTCCGTGTTCGCCGACGGCACGCCCGTGAAGGCAGTCGAGGAAGGCACTGCGACGATCAGGCTCGAGGTGCCGTTCGGCTCGGGAACCGACACCGCCTGGCTCCACTTCGCCGACGGACACCTGCACCGCTTCTCCGCGCTCCGTTACAAGCGGATCGGCGGCGAGAAGATCTGGTGGCACGTGGACATGCGCGGCTGGTTCCTGGCCGACGGAATCACCCTGCCCGAGCAGATCGACGTCACCTGGGAGGACGAGGGACGGCCATGGTTCCGCCTGGACGTGGACGGCTTCGCCGCGAACGTCGACGTCGACATGCGGCTGAACCAGGTGGACGACACCATCCGCGCCGTGCGGGCGCGGCGCGGTCTACGGCGCTAGGCGATCAGTCGTCACCCCAGACGGCACACCTTTCGCCGTGTCGCTCGAGCGGCGGCCCTCCGGTGGGATGCGAGACCGCGGGTTCCGTGCCGCCGGCCGAATCCGCTCCGCCGAGCGACGCCGGCACATCGTCCACTGAGACCACTATCTCCTCCGAGCAGGC